>JBFWSI010000625.1:0-2944 GCA_050248455.1 Gammaproteobacteria bacterium
CGTCGAGCTCGCGGCGCGACAGCACGCGCGCCTGGATGCCGGCGCGATCGATCTTGCCGTTGAACCCGGCGCCGACGAAATCGCCGCGCGGCGTTGCGCGATCGTGGACGCCGGCGACCAGCGCCGGCCGCGCGAGACGCGCCGGCGCGACGCTCACCGTCGCGCTGACGTGACTGCTGTCGTCGCGCAGCGCGATCGGCGACAGGCGGCTGTTGTAGGGATTGATCACGGGCTCCTGGTACAGCGTGACGCTGCGCGTCGCGGCGTCGTAGCTGGCGGCGACGAAATACCAGTCGCGCGCGGCGAGCGGCTTGTCCGCGGCGACTTCGGCGACGTCCTTGCCGTCGCCCAGCCACAGCGCGAGCCGACCGGCGTCGTTCAGGCCCAGCGCGAAACCACGCTTCTCTGCCGCCGACCACTGCGTCAGCACCCCCTGCCGCCCCTTCTGCGGCAGCGTCGGCCAGATGTAGGCATGGACGGTGAAGCTGCCGTCCGGCAGCACGCGGCCGTCCGGATCGGGGATCTCGACGTAGCTGCCGAGCTGCGTGTACTGGCGCACGGGCTTGATCGCCCCCGACAGCGGGCGCGCGACTTCGCGCTCGATGAAGCCCGGGCCGGCCGGATTCTCGTCGCCATGGACGAGGCGGACGATGGCGACCTCGGCCTCCGCGACGCCTTCGGCGCTGACCATGAAGCGCAGGATGTCGCCGGGCTGCACGCTGAGCCGATCGACGTAGCCGGTAATCAATGCGGTGCTCATCCAGGGATCCTCAGCTCGCCATCAGGTCGTCGACGTTGCGCAGGAACAGCGCGTGATACGCCTCGTTCTCACTGCGGTACACGGTATCCTCCACCGGCGTCGGCGGCGCCGTCGGATCGATCGGCAGGCGGATGATCCGCCACTCGCGGAAGGCGACCTGCGAATACAGCGCATAGGCCGGCGGCCGGCGGAAGAAATTGAGCACGCGTTCGAGCGCATCGCTGTGGCGGCCGAGCGGTTTGCGCCGGTGCTCCGCGACGAGCTCGGGGGTGATCAGCGCCTTCATCTCGTTCTTCAGTTGCGCCTGGAACAGCGCGTAGGTCTGCAGCTGCTTGTCGACCGCCGCCGGGTTCATGTCGGTTGCTCTCCTGGGTGACGCGTGGCCGGAGTATATCGACGAGGCCGGAAAGCGTCAGAGCGGATTCCGGCAATGTTGCGCTGCGCTATGCTGGCGCGCGAGCAAGGGAGGAACCATGACGTCCGCGATCGAATGCGCGCTTCATCGTCGATCGGTTTGGTGATGAACGAGCGGCGGGACGAGCCCCGCGCCTACGCGGGCACGCAATGACGCAGACGAGCGCGCGCGTCGCGCTGCCCGCCGGCGTCTGGGCGCTGGGCCTCGTGTCGCTGTGCATGGACGCGTCGTCGGAGCTCGTGCACGCGCTGCTGCCGCTCTACGTGACCGGCACCTTGGGCGCGAGCGCCGCGATGCTCGGCTTGCTCGAAGGGATCGCCGAGGCCACGGCCGCGATCGTCAAGGTCTTCTCCGGCGTACTGAGCGATCGCGTCGGGCGGCGCAAGCCGCTGGTCGTGCTCGGCTATGCGCTCGCCGCGCTGAGCAAGCCGGCTTTCCCGCTCGCGCACTCGCTGTCGCTGGTGTTCGCGGCGCGCTTCGTCGATCGCGTCGGCAAGGGGATCCGCGGCGCGCCGCGCGACGCGCTGCTCGCAGAGCTGACCACCCCCGCGCAGCGCGGCGCCGCCTTCGGCCTGCGTCAGTCGCTCGATTCGGTCGGCGCCTTCCTCGGGCCGCTGCTCGCGATCGCGTTGATGCTCGTCCATGCCGGCGACGTGCGCGCGGTGCTGTGGGCGGCGGTGGTGCCGGCCGTGCTGGCCGTGATCGCGCTCGTCGTCGGCGTGCGCGAGCCGGCGACGATGGTCGCCGCGGGCGCACGCCGCCTGCGCTGGCGCGACGCGCGCGAGCTCACCGCGGCGTACTGGACGGTCGTCGCGGCCGGCGCGGTATTCGCGCTCGCCCGCTTCAGCGAAGCTTTCCTGATCCTGCATGGCGCCGAGCGTGGACTCGATCCTGCGTTTGCGCCGCTCGTGATGGTCGTGATGGCAGCGGCCTATGCGCTGTCCGCGTATCCGGCCGGGCTGTGGGCCGATCGCGGACGGCCGCGAACGATTCTCGTCGTCGGCCTCCTGGTGCTCGTCGCCGCCGATCTCGTGCTCGCCGTCGCCGTGGGGCCGGCGGCCGTGCTGAGCGGCACGGCGCTGTGGGGCGTGCACATGGGGCTCACCCAGGGCCTGCTGTCCAAGCTCGTCGCCGACGCCGCGCCCGCGCGCCTGCTCGGCAGCGCCTACGGCGTGTTCAATCTCGTCAGCGGCGTCGCGCTGCTGCTCGCGAGCCTCGTCGCCGGCTTGCTGTGGGAGGGCTACGGCGCCGCCGCCACCTTCGGCGCCGGCGCCGTCTTCGCCGTCCTCGCCGCGGCGATGCTCGTGCTCAGCGCGCGGCCTTCGTGATCACGACGTCCACATAGTCCGACGGCAATACCAGCGTGCCGTCATTCGCGAGGTTGCGCGCCTCGAGCAGGGCGAGCAGCTCCGCCTCCAGCGCGTTCGCCCGCTCGCCGAGCGCGGCACAGGCGGTGTGGATCGGCCCGTAATAATCGCGGAACCACGCCACGAAGTGATGCGGCGACGGATAGCGGAACACGAAGCGTCGCGCGTGCAGCGCGATCGATTTCGCATCCCGGCCGAACCACATTTCGAGGGCCTCGCGCGTGGCCCAGCGCGACGGCGGCCGCACGCCGGGCGCCGGCGGCAGGTAGCGTCCGAGCAGGGCGAAGACCTGGCCGATGAAGCCTTCCGGCGTCCAGTTCGACAGCCCGATCGTGCCGCCCGGCCGGCAGACGCGCAGCAGCTCGCCCGCGGCGCGCGCCTGATCGGGGGTGAACATCACGC
>JBFWSI010000626.1:0-2934 GCA_050248455.1 Gammaproteobacteria bacterium
TGCGCACGGTGGCCGCGGGACTGCCGAGCGATTGCGCGGCCTCCTCGACCGTGAGTTCCACGAGGGCGCGCAGCACGAAGACGCTGCGGAACGCGTCCGGCAGCTCGACGATCTTGGCTTCGAGCAGGCGTCGCGCCTCGCTGCGCACGGCGCCCTGCTCGGACAGTTCCGGTGGCGTCATTTCCTCGCCATCCGGCGCCGATATGCCGTTCAGGTGTATGACCTCGGCGCGTCGCGCCCGCTTGCGCAGCCGCCCGACCGCCTCGTTGACCACGATGCGCACGAGCCACGTCGAGAGCTTCGCGTCACCGCGAAAGCTGCCGATCGCCCGCCACGCGTGCAGGTAGGCGTCCTGGACCGCGTCCTCGGCCTCGGCGTCGTCCCTGAGGATGCTGCGCGCGGTGCGGTGCAGCTTCTGGTTGTGGCGGCGCATCAGCAGCTGCAGGGCACGCTCGTCGCCGCGGGCGATGCGCCGGGCGATTTCCATCTCGGGGAGGCCGGCGTGCATTTCCTCGAGGGTGACGGCATTGAGGGCGATGGCGTTCATCGGGGTATTGGATGACGCCGGCGGCAGTCGCGTTCCCGAAGCCGGCGCCGTGCCCGGCTAGGGCAGCGGGATCAGCAGCGCCGTGTTGCCGCGGCGGATCGTCAGCACCAGCGAATTGGCGCCGCGCGCCGCTTCGCGCAGATGGCGCAGATTGCCGACCTGGGTGCGGTTCGCGTTGATGATCACGTCGTTCGGACGCAGGCCCGCCTGCGCCGCCGGGCTGCCCGACTCGACCGCGCGCACGAGCACGCCGCCGGCGTTCGGCGCATCGGCGAGCTGCGCGCCGACGAGGCCGCGATGGATGTCGGGCGTCTCGTCGCCCTCATCGCCGCTGCGTGCCGCGCCCACGGCGGGCGTCTCGGCGATCGAGGCGCTGACGCGCCGCGGCTTGCCGTCGCGGATGAAGCCGACGTCGACGCGGTCGCCGACGCGCAGCAGCCCGATCGCGTTCTGCAGCTCGGTGCTCGACTTGACGTTCTGGCCGTTGATCGACGTGATCACGTCGCCGGGCTTGAGGCCGGCCTTGTCGGCCGGCGAGCCCTGCACGACTTCGGAGACGAGCGCGCCGTTGGTGTCCTTCAGGCCCAGCGACTGCGCAATATCGGGCGTGACGGTGTAGATGCTGACGCCGAGCAGGCCGCGCTTGACGGTGCCGTACTTGACGAGCTGCTCCATGACGTTCTTCGCCATGTTGGCGGGGATCGCGAAGCCGATGCCGATGTTGCCGCCGCTCCTCGAGAGGATCGCGGTGTTGATGCCGACCAGCTCGCCGCGCAGGTTGACGAGCGCGCCGCCGGAGTTGCCGGGGTTGATCGAGGCGTCGGTCTGGATGAAGTCCTCGTAGCCGTCGGTGATGCCCGAGCGCGACAGGCCGCTGACGATGCCCTGGGTCACCGTGTGCTGCAGGCCGAACGGATTGCCGATCGCGACCACGTAGTCGCCGACCTCGAGGCGGCTCGAGTCGCCGAACGGGAGCTGTGCGAGCCCGTCGTGCGTCACCCTGAGCACGGCGACGTCGGACGGCGCGTCGCTGCCGACCACCTCGGCCTTCAGGTCGGTGCCGTCCTGCAGCGTCACGGTGATCTCGCTTGCGTTCTCGATCACGTGCGCATTGGTCAGCACGTAGCCGTTCTTCGCGTCGATGATCACGCCGGAGCCGGCGCTCTGGAACTGGCGTTCGCGCGTGCCGCCGCCCGGCGGCACGTCGAAGAAGCGGCGGAAGAAGGGATCGTCGAGCAGCGGGTTCTGCGGCCCGCGCTGCTTGATCGTGCCGCGGGTCGCGATGTTGACGACCGCGGGAGAGGCGCGCTTGACGATCGGCGCGAGCGACGGCACCGGCGCGACGCCCTGCGCGGCGAGGGGTGCGCCGGGTTGCGCGAGCGTGAGCACGAGGGCGGCGGCGGCGAGGGCGGGGCGGATGCGTTTCATGGCGCCGATTCTAAACGCCGCCGTCGAATGTGCGCGCGACCCCGGATTTCCAGCCTCCGGAGCAGATTTCAAGCCCCTGATCGACCCACAATATATTGATTTCCTGCCCTCGCGGGCCGGCCGTCGCGGGTGCAGCAAATATTTCGGCTTTTAACTGCAAAAAACATCGTAACCTATTGATATTAAAAAGCGCGACCTCTATGTCAAACTTGTCATATGAGGCCTTGACGAGGCGATTTTCCGACCTTAGTCTCCTCTCCCCAACACAAGATCTTGTGTCGCAGCAGCAGCGCGATCCGAGAACCCGGGTTGGGGGCAACCGGGAGGCACCGTCTGACAGCGGCGCTCCCGCTTTGTAGATAAGAATTCTGGGGAGCGGCCGTTGAACAGCGTTGTGAAGATCGAACCCAAGGACCTGAGCACCATTCCTTTCCAGGAAGCCTCGCTCGATATCTGGGACAAGAAATACCGCCTGACCGCGAAGGACGGTACGCCCATCGACGTCACGATGGACGATACCTACAAGCGCGTTGCCCGGGCGCTGGCCGATGTCGAGACCGAGCCGGTGCGCGAGCACTGGTACGAGCGCTTCCTGTGGGCGCTGCGCCGGGGTGCGATTCCGGCGGGTCGAGTGACGTCGAATGCTGGCGCTTTGGAGCACAAACCGGCCACTTCGACGATCAATTGCACCGTATCTGGAACAATCCGCGACTCGATGGACGACATCCTGAACAAGGTCCACGAGGCCGGGCTCACGCTGAAGGCCGGCTGCGGCATCGGCTATGAGTTCTCGACGCTGCGCCCGCGCGGCGCCTATGTCTCGGGCGCGGGCGCCTATACCTCGGGCCCGCTGTCGTTCATGGATATCTACGACAAGATGTGCTTCACCGTCTCGTCCGCCGGCGGCCGCCGCGGTGCGCAGATGGGCACGTTCGACGTCGGCCATCCCGACGCGATGG
>JBFWSI010000627.1:0-2930 GCA_050248455.1 Gammaproteobacteria bacterium
CGCGACGCAGATCGGGCCGCTGGTGTCCGCCGAGCAGCTCGATCGCGTCAGCGGCTATCTCGCGCTCGGGCGCGAGGAAGGCGCGCGCGCCGTCGTCGGTGGCGCGCGTCTGATCGAGGGCGATTACGCCAAAGGCTACTTCGTGCCGCCGACCGTGTTCGCCGACGTCGGCGACGACATGCGCATCGCGCGCGAAGAAATCTTCGGGCCCGTGATCTCCGCGATTCCCTTCGACGACATGGATTCGCTGCTGGCCCGCGCCAACGATACGATGTTCGGCCTCGGCAGCGGCGTGTGGACGCGCGACGTCGGTAAGGCGCATCGCTTCGCGAAGGGCCTGCGCGCCGGCTCGGTGTGGGTCAACTGCTACCAGGCGATGGATCCGGCCGTGCCCTTCGGCGGCTACAAGATGAGCGGCTACGGCCGCGAGAGCGGCATCCAGCACCTCGAAGAGTATCTCAACGTGAAGGCCGTCTGGATCAAGACGGCCTGAGCGCGCCGCAGGAAGGCGCTGCCTCCTGCAGCGTTTTCCTCGCCGATCCCGCGGCGTCCTCATTGCCTGCACCTGCTTCGACATCGGTGATCCGGCCGGGCCGCTGTAGTCCATCGCGCCTTGTCCTCGAGGCCCGGATCCGGGAAGGTGTCGCCGTCGCAGCTGTCGCGATGCCGGTGGCGCGGCCGGTCCCGGCGACGGCGAGCGCATGCACGGCAAGCGTCCGTCGTGCGCGTTCTCGCCGCGGCCGCGACGACCTGGTACACGCGACACCGACGCAATGCTTGCCGACCGTTTCGATCTCCGCCCGCTGCTCCTCCTGCTCGGCCTCGCCGGTCTTCTCGGCGGCTGCGGCGCGCTGCCGTGGAAGAAGGGCAGCGAGGACGCGGACGCCGCGCCCGAGCCGCCGCGCGTGACGGCCGCGGTGACGGGCGCGAGCAAGGCCCTCGCAGCCAACATCCGCGCGCACCTCGGCCTGCTGCGCGTGGCCTGCGACGCCGCGCCGTCGCTGCAGGACCAGCTCGCGGCGGACGCAAAGCAGGAGACGGCCCAGGCCCTGCGTGCCTATGGCTACTACGAGCCGCAGATCCGCGCGCGGCTCCAACGCGAGACGGGCAGCTGTCCCGTGCTCGAGATCGCGGTGCAGCCCGGGCCGCGCGTGCGGCTGCAGGACGTCGAGATCTCGCTGACCGGCGCCGCCGCCACGGACGAAGCCTTCGCGGCGCTGCTGACTACGCTGCCGCTGAAGGCCGACACGCCGCTGAATCACGGCCGCTACGACGGCGCGAAAGCGCGCATCGAATCCTGGGCCGCCGATCACGGCTATTTCGACGGCCGTTTCACGCTGCACGAGCTGCGCGTGCAAGCGTCCCGGCGCCGCGCGAGCGCGCGACTCGTGTTCGATTCCGGCGCGCGCTACGACTTCGGCGAGCTGCGGCTGACGCAGTCGCCCCATGCGCTGAGCGAGGATCTCGTTCGCCGCTTCCTCGATTACGACGCGGGCGAGCCTTATACCAGCGCGCGCATCACCGCGATGAACGACGCGCTGCGCCGTAGCGACTATTTCGACAGCATCGACATCCGGCCGCGCATCGGAGCGCGCGTCGGCGGCAGCGGGGCGGGCACGGTGCCGCTGGACGTCACGCTGGTGCCGCGCAAGCGCCACAGCTTCAGCGCCGGCGTCGGCTTCTCGACCGACGAGGCGCTGCGCACGCGCTTCGAATATCTCGATCGCCGCTTCAACGATCGCGGCCATCGCATACTCGCCGGTGCCCGCGCCTCCGGCGTCGCGCAGCAGTTCTCCACCGAGTACCGCGTGCCGCGCGCCCGGCCGCGCAACGAGTGGCTGAGCCTGCAGGCGGGCCTGCGGCGCGAGGAAGTGGATACCTTCGACACGATCGAAGCGCAGGCCACGCTGTCCGAGACGCGCGAACGCCCTTTCGACTTCGTCGAGACGCGCTTCGTCGAGCTCAACCAGCAGCACTTCGACATCGCCGGTCAGAACGACACCGCCTTCTTCCTCACGCCCGGGCTGCGCTACGCGAAGACGAGCCTCGACGACGAGGTCTACCCCACGCACGGCTACCGCCTGCGCGCGGAGCTCAAGGGCGCGAGCGAGGCGCTCGCCTCCGACACCGACGTCGTGCGCGCGCTGCTGTCCGCCGCCTACATCGGCACGCTGCCGTGGCGCGACCGGCTGCTGTTGCGCACCGATCTCGGCGCGCTGTGGGCCGGCGAGTTCAGGCAGCTGACGCCGAGCCTGCGCTTCTTCACCGGCGGCGACGCGAGCATCCGCGGCTACGATTTCCAGGATCTCGGCCCGGTCGACGAGGACGGCAACGTCGTCGGCGGCCGCTATCTCGGCGTCGCGAGCGTCGAGTACGAACGCGTGCTGAGCAAGCGCTGGAGCGTCGCGGCGTTCACGGACGCCGGCAATGCCTTCGGCGGCATCGGCCGCGACACGGGCATCAAGACCAGCGTCGGCCTCGGCCTGCGCTGGCGCTCGCCGATCGGTCCGATCCGCGCCGATCTCGCCCATCCGCTCGACGATGCGACGCAGCTGCGCTTGCACCTGCGCGTGGGGCCGGATCTGTGACGGCCGCCGTGCCGCTGCGACGTCTCGCGCGGTGGCTCGCGCCGCTCGTGCTGCTGGTCATGCTGATCGGCGTCGGCAGCGCATGGCTGCTCGGCACGGCGAGCGGCACGCGGCTATTGATCGATCGCATCGCGCGCAGCGGCGCCGTCGAGCTGCACTACGCGCGGCTGGATGGCAATCTCGCCGGAGAGCTCGTCGTGCACGGACTGCGGCTGCGCATGCCGAGCGCCGCGCTCGACGTCGCGCAGGCGCGGCTGCGTTGGCAGCCGCTCGCGCTGCTGCGCGGACGGCTCGTGGTCGATCGCCTCGCGCTCGACCGCGGCGAGCTGCGCGTGACGCCGT
>JBFWSI010000628.1:0-2902 GCA_050248455.1 Gammaproteobacteria bacterium
ACCTGCTGCGGCTGGCGACGGTGCTGGACATCGACCTGACGACGGCGCTGCGCGAGAAGATCGCGATCAACGAGGCGCGCTATCCGATCGAGCGCGCACGCGGACGCGCGAGCAAGTACGACGAGCTTTGAAGCGGCCGCGCGCACGCTCGCGCGGCCCGACGACAACGACGAAGGGGAGCACACGATGAATCGAAGAGGACTGGGGCTCGCGCTGCTTGCCACGCTGGCGATGTCCGCGCAGGCAAGCGAGAAACCGGATGGGAAGGCCGTCTACGCGCAGCACTGCGCCACCTGTCACGACGGCGGCGCGGCGCGCGCACCGAACTTCGAGACCTTGCGCAAGATGGAGCCCGTCGCCGTCGTGCGCGCGCTGGAGACCGGCGTGATGCGCGTGATCGGCACCTTCTCGCTGAGCGGGCCGCAGCGCGTCGCCGTCGCGGAATACGTGACCGGCAAGCCCTACGACGCGACCTGGCAGCCGAAGATCGCGAATCGCTGCGCGCCTGCGACCTGGCCGGCGTCCGTCGACCCTTACGCCGCGCCGCATTGGAACGGCTGGGGTGTCGATCCGCAGAACACGCGCTTCCAGCCCGCGGCGATGGCCGGTCTCGACGCGGCGGGGGTCGCGAAGCTCGAGCTCGCCTGGGCCTTCGCCTTCCCCGGCGAGACGCTCGCCGAGGCGCCGCCGACCGTGATCGACGGTCGTCTCTTCGTCGGTAGCCGCAGCGGCACGGTCTATGCGCTGGACGCGAAAACGGGCTGCACGCACTGGACCTTCCAGGCCGGCTCGGCCGTCAAGGGCGCGATCCTCGTCGCGACGGTGAAGGACGGCGACACGCCGACGGCCTTCTTCGGCGACATCGGCGGCCGCGCCTACGCCGTCGATGCCGCGACCGGCGCGCAGCGCTGGGCGATCGTCGCCGACGAGCATCCCGCGGCGCGCCTGACGGGCGGCTTCCAGCTCGTCGACGGCCAGCTGATCGTCCCGGTGTCTTCGCTCGAGGAAGGGCTCGCGGCCGATCCGAACTATGCGTGCTGCACCTTCCGCGGCGCCGTCGTCGCCCTCGATCCGGCAACCGGCGAACAGCGCTGGAAGAAGCATTCGGTGGAGCCGGCGCCGAGCGCACAGGCCGATGCGCCGAACGGCCGCAAGCTGTTCGGTCCGAACGGCGGCGCGATCTGGGCCGCGCCGACCATCGATCCCAAGCTGCCGATGCTCTACGTCTCGACCGGCGACAACTACTCGCAGCCCGCGACCGACACCAGCGACGCAATCCTCGCGATGTCCCGCACCGACGGCAAGATTGCGTGGATCTACCAGGGCCTCGCCGGCGACGCGTGGAACGTCGCCTGCAGCCTGCCCGACAAGTCGAACTGCCCGGAAGACGAAGGCCCCGATCACGACATGGGCTCCTCGCCGATCCTCGTCGATCTCGGCAACGGCAAGCGCGTCCTGCTCGGCGGCCAGAAGACCGGCGTGATGCACGCGATCGATCCGGATCACGGCGGGGCCGTGCTGTGGAAGACGCGCGTCGGCAAGGGCGGCATCCTCGGCGGCATCGAATGGGGCTCGGCCACGGATGGCAAGGCGGTCTACGTCGCGGTGTCCGATGCGCGCTGGGCGCAAGGGCAGTTCTTCGGCGACAAGGTCGCGCTCGATCCCGAGCACGGCGGCGGTCTGTTCGCGCTCGACGTCGTCGACGGCAAGGTGCGCTGGCAGGCGCCGCCGGTGTCCTGCGCCGGCCGCGAACGCTGCAGCCCGGCACAGACCGCGGCCGTGACGGCGATCCCGGGCGTGGTGTTCTCGGGTGCGATGAGCGGCGTCATGCGCGCCTTCGACACCGACGACGGCAAGCTGATCTGGGAATACGACACCGTGCGCGACTACGACACCGTCAACGGCGCGGTCGGCCGTGGCGGCGCGATCGATCAGTCCGGCGTGGTCGTCGTCGACGGCATCGTCTACATGAACTCCGGCTACGCGAACTGGGGCGGCCACCCCGGCAACGTGCTGCTGGCGTTCAAGCCGAGGGAGTGAGCTCTCGTCGCCCGAGAAACGGCGGGTGATTCGGCGCTACGCGCTGCCACGGAGAACACGGAGGAGGAAAAGGATTGATGAGCGCTTTCGCCATGCCCGCGTCTGTCGTTGCGCTGGGGTTACGGTGCCACCGGCTCAATCAATCTCCGCCCTCCGTGTTCTCCGTGACCGGGCGCAGCCCGTCTTCCCGCTACGCCGAATTCGGCACGGCTGCCCGCCGCGTCTCCTGCGGCCTACGAAGGGCTCGGGATACGCGTGGCCGCGAGCCGCCACAATTGCTCGTGGAGATAGTAGGCGACGGTGTTGATCGCGGGCTCGACGAGGGCGATCAGGCCACCGATGAGCGGGCTGCCGGTGAGCACCGTCGCCACGCTGAACGCGACGCCGAAATGCACGACCGCGAAGGTCATCGTCTTTTTCAAGGCCATGGCGAATCCTCCATCCTTCTCCGGATGTCATGCTGCCGCATGCGCGGCGCAAGCGGAAATTGCGATTTACTGTCGGGGCGATAGGGCGCTCTTATCGCGTCGCGGACGACGTCCGCCGCATGGATGGAAGGCACGGAGCGGCGCTCGATGCGATGCGTCGAGCGCGCGAAAAGCGGGTTCGCGGGCCGCCGAGCACCGAGGTTGATCTATGTCAACGATCAATTACCCGCGGCCGCGTAGTGTTTGTCCCGCACATTCCCAAGTTAGCTTTGCGCGTAAGCGTAGGCCTCGACCCTCGGGTCGGGGCCTCTTTTTTTGTACACATCGCGGCCCTCGTGCGCAAGCATCGGCTATGCTCGGCAAGCCCGAACCCCGGGTCAGCAGGATTCCTTCCCCATGCCCGCCGCGGCCTTGCGCATCGCCATCGAGCCCAT
>JBFWSI010000629.1:0-2896 GCA_050248455.1 Gammaproteobacteria bacterium
GCCGCGGAGATCGCCACCCGCACGCGCGTGCCGATCGTCGCGATCACGGCCAATGCGATGAGCGAGGATCGCCAGCGCTGCGAGGACGCGGGCATGGACGACTACCTGTCGAAGCCGTTCCGTCGCCGCGATCTCGCCGAGGTGATTGCACGCTGGCTGCGCCGGCCGCAGGCGGAGGCCGGCAGCGGCGCACCCGCGATCGAGGCTGGCGCAGGACGCGAGGCGCCCGCGAAGCGCAGCGCCGTGCGCGACGCGCGTTCGGATCTCACGGTGGTCTGAGCGTCGCTATATAGCTGAGCGTCAATACGCTCCCCTATGTGTCGTTCACCGTCATTCCCGCGCAAGCGGGAATCCACGCCTGGCGAGGAGGTGTCCGTCGGGCGATTCTTCCTTTCTTCCGCACGGGACGCCGGAGTAGTGCGTGGATGCCCGCTTGCGCGGGCATGACGCAGGAGGCTCCTACACGGGTATACGCTACCGAACAGCCAGTGAAGCGTATTTGTGCTCGGCTATTTAGACGCTCGGGCGCTCAAGCGTCGCCGCGACACTCGCGCGCCAGACGGGCACCTTCGCGCAGCGCCGTCAGGTTCAAGCTGCGAAACTTGGCCGGCGTCGAAGCCGCGACCACCGTTTCCAGCGTGTCGTAGCGGCAGACCTCCGACAAGCTCACCAGCGCGCCGAGGCTGATGACGTTCGCGACGCGCGGATTGCCCAGCGCACGCGCCGCGGCCGTCGGCTTCAGCGCATGCAGGCGGCGCGCGCCGGCCGGCGGTTTCGGCACGCGATCGGCATCGACGATGACCAGCGCGTCGTCCGTCAGCAGCGCCTCGGCGTCCTCGAGCGCGGCCTGGTCGAGCAGCACGTAGCAGTCGAGGCGCGTGAGCAGCGGATAGTCGACCCGCTCGCGCGCCGCGACGAGATCGGAGCGGCTGCTGCCGCCGCGGGAGGTCGGCTCGTAGGTTTGCGACTGCGCGACGCGCAGGCCCTCGGCGACCAGCGCGTCGGCGAGCAGGCGGCCGGCGAGGCCCAGGCCCTGGCCGCCGGTGCCGGCGAGCCGGATCTGCCAGTCCCGCAATGGACGACTCACGACGCCGACCCTGCGATGCGCGCGCAGTGCGCGCGCCAGGTGTCGCCGTATTCGGGGCGCGCGTGTCGCGCCAGCACGCCGGTACGCGAGGGGCCCGGCCGGAACGGGCGCTCGACTTCGTTGCCGTAGGACTCCGGGCGCACGTCGTGCTTCTGGCGCAGCACCATCTCGGGCGAGGAGCCGAGCTCGTTCTTGCGGCCGTAGATCTCCGTGCAGTCGGACATCACCTCGACGAAGGAGAAGCCGGGATGCGCGATCGCGTCGCGCACGAGATTCTTCAGCGCCGGCAGCTGCAGCGTGATCTCGCGGCCGACGAAGCTCGCGCCCGCGGCCGCGGCGAGCGCGCAGGCGTCGAACTGCGGCTCGTGATTGCCGAGCGGCGTCGTCGTCGTGTAGCGCGTCGCCGCCGTGGTCGGCGAGGCCTGGCCGCCCGTCATGCCGTAGACCTCGTTGTTCAGCATCAGGCAGGTCAGATCGAGATTGCGGCGACAGGCGTGGATCAGGTGATTGCCGCCGATCGCGAGGCTGTCGCCGTCGCCGGTGATGACGACGACCGTCAGATCGGGGCGCGCGAGCTTCAGGCCCGTCGCGAAGGCGAGCGGCCGTCCGTGCGTCGTGTGACAGGTGGTCGCGTCGACATAGGCCGACATCCGCCCCGAGCAGCCGATGCCGCTGACGACCGCGAGCCGATCCTTGTCGATTTGCAGCTCGTGCACGGCCCACAGCAGCGCGCGCAGCGCGATGCCGTGGCCGCAGCCGGGACACAGGAAGTGCGGCATGCGATCGAGCCGCAGGTAGTCGCGGATGTCGAAGTCGAGGGAAGCGCGCGCGTTCATCGTCGTCTCGCTCGAGGGCTGGGCAGTCATCGCTTCAGCCCGCTGCCGCCGGCGTCGCCGCGCGGCGCGGCGCCGGCTGCGCGAGGCTGGTGAGCCGGGCGTGGATTTCGCGCGGGGCGATGGGTTCGCCGTCGATCCGATGCAGGCCCTCGACGTGCGGACCGCCGGCGCAGAGCCGTTCGATCTCGAATCGCAGCTGCCCGGCGTTCAGTTCCGGCACGAGCACCGACCGCGCCGTGCGCGCGACCGCGGCAAATGTCTCTGCCGGGAACGGCCACAGGGTCACAGGCCGGAACAGGCCGGCGGCAATGCCGCGCGCGCGCGCTTCGCGCACCGCCTGCGCGGCCGCGCGGGCGCAGATGCCGTAGGCGACGACGAGGACTTCCGCGTCGTCGCAGTACAGGGTGTCGACTTCCTCGACCAGTGCACGATGGCGCTCGAGCTTGCCGAGCAGGCGCGACATCACGCGCGCGACGCGCGCGGGATCCTGGGTCGGGAAACCGTCGTCGTCGTGCGTCAGGCCCGTGGTGTGCGTGCGATAGCCGTCGCCGGGCCGCGGCATCGGCGGCACGCCGCGCTCGTCGGGACGGTAGGGCAGGAAGCCGGCGGCCGGGCCCGTCGCCCAGCGCCGTTCGACCGGCGGCGGCTGGTGGGCCGTGCCGCGCTCGACGGTCTCGACGAGGTGGCCGAGGATTTCGTCGTAGAGCACGACGACGGGCACGCGCAAGGTTTCCGACAGTGCAAAAGCCCGGCGGGTCTGGGCGTGGATCTCGGGCACCGAGGCGGGAGTCAGCACGATGATCGGATGATCGCCGTGCGTGCCCCAGCGTGCCTGCATCACGTCGCCCTGCGCCGGGCGCGTCGGCATGCCGGTGCTGGGCCCGCCGCGCATCACGTCGACGACGACGCAGGGGATCTCGGCCGCGCTCGCATAGCCGAGATTCTCCTGCTTCAGCGAGAAGCCCGGTCCGCT
>JBFWSI010000630.1:0-2891 GCA_050248455.1 Gammaproteobacteria bacterium
CAGGCGGGCGGGACGCTGGGTTACGAACGGGACACGGACGGCTCGGCGCAGGGCTGGCTGCGCGAGACGCTCGCGCTGATCGCCGCGGCGCCCGCCGTCGAGCTCGCGACCGCGACCTGCGCCGTCGGCTGCTATGCCGATCGCTGCGTACCGCTGATGAGTGCAGACGGGCTGCGCGTCGTCACGGCGCGCGCGGTGATCGTCGCGACGGGCGCGATCGAGCAGCCCGCCGTATTCCACAACAACGATCTGCCGGGCGTGATGCTGGCCTCGGCGGCGCAGCGCCTCGTGCACCGCTATGCCGTCGCGCCGTGCGCGCGCGCGGTCGTGCTCGCCGGCAACGCGGCCGCTTACCAGGCGGCGCTCGATCTGGCGGCCGCAGGCATCGACATCGCGGCCATCGTCGACCTCGAGGATCCCGAGCGCCGCGGCGATGCCGCCGCCGCCGCGCAGGCGGCCGGCCTGCGCGTGCTGCCGCGCAGCCAGATCGCGGCCGCGCAGGCGGCCGGCCTGAAGCTCGCGCGCGTCGAGGTCGCCGCGGCCGGCCGCGCGCACGGCGAGTCCATCGCCTGCGACGGCCTGCTGATGAGCGTGGGCTACGCGCCGGCCGCGGCCCTGCTCGCACAGGCCGGCGCGAGCATGCAGTACGACCCGGCGCTCGGACACGCGCGCCCGGCCTCGCTGCCGCCGGGCGTGTTCGCGGCGGGCCGCGTCAACGGCCGCTTCGGCCGCGAGCACGAAATCGCCGACGGCGCCGCGGCCGCCGCGGACGCGCTCGCCTATCTCGGTCGCGCGTCGCAGCCGGCGTCGCGGCCGGCCGTCGCGACCGCGCAGTCCCACCCCTGGCCGGTGGTCGAACATCCGGCGCGCAAGAATTTCGTCGACTTCGACGAGGACATCCAGCTCGACGATCTGCGCGTCGCCGTGCGCGAAGGCTTCGACGGCGTCGAGCTGCTGAAGCGCTACACGACCAACGGCATGGGCCCGAGCCAGGGCAAGCACGCCAACGCGAATGCCGCGCGCATCCTCGCCCGCGCGACCGCGATCGACGTCGGCGAGGTCGGCAGCACCACGCTGCGGCCGTTCTGGCAGCCGGTGCCGATGGGCGTGCTCGGCGGCCGCCGGCTGCGCCCGGAAGCGGCGAGTTCGCTGGATCGCCTGCACGAGGCCGCCGGCGCGGTATGGACCGAGGTCGGCGCCTGGCGGCGGCCGAAATACTACCGGCGCCGCGAGCCCGGCCCGGGCGTCGTCGCGGAGTATCGCGCCGTGCGCGAACGGGTCGGCATCATCGACGTGTCCACGCTCGGCAAGTTCGAGATCCGCGGGCGCGACGCGGGCCGCCTGCTCGATCTCTGCTACACCTCGGCAGTGTCGAAGACCCGCATCGGCATGACGCGCTACGTGCTGATGCTCGATCATCGCGGCATCATCGTCGACGACGGCGTCGCCGCGCGCCTCGCCGAGGATCGCTGGTACCTGACCGCCGGCACCAGCCATGCGGTCGGCAGTTTCCGGACGCTGACGCAGGTCGCGGCGGCTTACGCGCTCGACGTCGACGTCGTCGATCTGACGCGGCACTACGCCGCGATCAACGTCGCCGGTCCGCTCGCGCCGTCGGTGCTCGCGCCGCTCGCCGATCCGGTGCTCGCCCTGCACGAGCTGCCGTTCCTCGCCGTGCGCAGCGGCCGCCTCGCGGAGCTCGACGTGCGCGTGATGCGCGTCGGCTTCGTCGGCGAATGGGGGCTCGAGATCCATCTGCCGCATGCGGCCGCGCCGGCGCTGTGGACGCGGCTGCTGGAGGCGGGCGCGCCGCAGCTCATCACGCCCTTCGGCGTCGACACGCAGCGGCTGCTGCGGCTCGAGAAGGGCCACCTCATCGTCGGCCAGGACACCGACGGCGTGATGCATCCCTTCGAGACCCCGCTCGCCGGGCTCGTGAACTTCGACAAGGGCGCCTTCGTCGGACGCGTCGCCTGCGAGTACCTGCGCGAACGGGCGACGCGGCGGATCGTCGCCTTCGAGTCTGCGCATCGCGATCCCGCCGCTCCGATCGAGGAGTGCCATCTGCTCATCGAGCACGGGCGCATCGCGGGTCGCGTGACGAGCGTCGGCTACAGCCCGCAGCTCGAACGCACGATCGGGCTCGCCGTGCTCGAAGGTCCGGCCCCGGCGAACATCGCGATCCGGGTGGCGGATCGCCGGCTGGTCGAGGCGCGCATCGTGTCGGCGCCGTTCTACGATCGCGACAACGCGCGGCAGCGGATCTCGCGCGGAGACGCGGCATGAAGGCGACGGCACCGCTGCTCGAAGCCTACCGGGCCGCGGGCGCGACGGTGGGCGAGATCCACGGCACGACGACCGGCCTCGTTCTCGCGCCCGGCGGGCGCGGCCTGTGGCTCGCCGATTTGAGCGCGCTGCCGAAGTGGCTGCTGATCGGACCCGACGCGCCGGCAGTGCTCGCCGACGCGGATCTCCTCGTGCCTGCGCTGATGCAGGCGCAGGCCGGGAACGCCGGCGCGTTCGTCGCCTGCCGCGCACCGCGCCAGTATCTCGTCGCGGCCGGCGATTCCGCGCTGCCGCCGCCGTCGTTGCGCGAGGCGGACTGCGCGCTGCGCCACGACTGCGCCGACTTCGTCGTCGGCGGTGGCAGCGGCGGCAGCGGCATCGACGATCTGCTCGCCGAAGCCTGCACGGCCGATCTGGGGCCGTTCCCGCCCGCGGCTTTCGTGCCGACGCTCTGCTTCGGCGTCGAGGCGGCGCTGATGCGTCACGGCGCGCAGGCCTGGCGCGTGCTCGCCGCGCCTGCCGACGGCGAGTTCCTCGCCGCGGCGCTGCTCGCCGCCGTGCGCGAACGGCACGGCGCGCTGGCCGGCTATCGCGATTTCCTCGGC
>JBFWSI010000631.1:0-2874 GCA_050248455.1 Gammaproteobacteria bacterium
TCTCGAGCAGGCGCGCGAGCAGCATCGCGTCGGTGATGTCGGTGACGTGGAACTCGTCGAGGCACAGCACCTTGAGGCTGCTGGCCCATTTCTTCGCGATCACCTGCAGGGGATCCTGGACCTGCTTCAGCTGCTTGAGCTCCGCATGCACTTCGCGCATGAAGGTGTGGAAGTGCTGGCGTCGCCGGATCGTCGGCGGCAGGCAGTCGTAGAACAGATCGACGAGCAGTGTCTTGCCGCGACCGACGGTGCCCCACAGATAAAGCCCTTTCGGCGTCGCGCGCTCCTCTCGCATGTTCCCGAACGGCCACCAGCGCCGGCCCTGCACCGGCGCGGCCGTCAGCGCGCGATAGATCGCATCGAGATGCTCGGCAGCCGCGCGCTGGGCAGGATCGCGTTCGAAACCCGGGCGCGTCAGCGCCTGCTCGTAGCGTTCGAGAGGGGTCATCGGGCGCGGGCGTCGGGGCTATCGACGCGATGGCAGGCGTAGCGAGTCACGGCCAGCGCATGATAACCGCGCACCGCGCGCTTTTCAGCGCACCGTGTCGGCGGGCATGCTCTGCGCATGAAACTCTCGCTGCGCTGGAAGCTGCTCACGCTGCTCGCGGCCATCGCGCTCGGCCCGCTGTACTTCATCGCATGGACCGATCTGCGCACGCTGAGCGATCTCGGCTCGACGCTTGCGGGCCAGTCGGCGGAGGCCCTCGGTGCCCAGCTGCGAGCGAACCTGCGCCAGCTCGCCGACAGCCATGCGGCGGCCATCGAGCGCCAGCGGCGGCTGGTCGAGCTGATCCTGCGCCTGCAGGCGCGCGACATCGAAGACGCGCTGCGCAATCCGCAGCTACCGCTGCTTCTGCCGGTGTGGGCGAGCGGCTTCGACGGCCCGCGCCCGCCGCCCGGCGTGAGGCGCGACGTGCCCGGCTACTATCGCCAGCTCGACGCCGAGCATCGCGAGCCGCTCGCCTTGTCCTTCGACACGCTGTCCTTCCACCGCGCGCCCGGGGTCGCCGAAGAAGCCGTGCTCGACGATGCCCGTCGCCTCGCCGCCCTCGCCCCGCGACTGCGCGCACTGCGCGCGACCGCGCCCGATCTCGTCTACTGGCAGTACGCGTCGCTCGCCTCGGGCCTGCACGCGAGCCATCCCGCGCACGGCGGCTATCCGGCGTCCTATGACGCGCGCCTGCGCGATTGGTATCGGCGGCAGGAGACGAGACAGGCGCTCGACTGGTCGCCGCCGCACACCGACGTCGGCACGCGCCTGCCCGTGATCTCGGCGACGCTGCCGCTGCGCGATGCCGGTGGCCGTTTCATCGGCGTGACGGGCATCGATCTGCGCGTGACGGCGCTGCTGCGTGCGCTGGAATTGCCACGACACGTGGCCGACGCGAGCCGCGTGCTGCTCACGCGGCTGGAAGCCGACGAGCTGCGCGTGCTGGCGCGCAACGATCATCGCGAGCTCGGCGGCGATTGGCAGGAGGCGCCGGCGCCGGAACGGCTGCGCTTCGATCGCGCGGCCGATCTCGCGGCGCTGCGCGCCGACATGCGCGCCGGCAACAACGGGCTGCGCAGCTTCGCCGTCGGCGGCGAGCGGCAGCTCTGCGTCTATCGCAAGCTCGACGACGACGGGCTCTATCTCGTCTTCCTCGTCGCCTCGCACGCGGCGACGCGTCCCGCCCAGGATGCCGCCGACTACGCGCTGACGACGACGCGGCGCCAGCAGGATGCCCTGCTCCTGATTGCCTGCATCGTCGCCGTCGGCGTCGGCGCGCTGTCCTTCGCCGCCGCGCGGGCGGTGACGGGCCCGGTCGAGTCGCTGGAACGCGCGGTCGGCGCAGTCGCCGAGGGCGACTTCTCGACGCGCGTCGAGATCAGGACCGGCGACGAGCTCGAGACCCTTGGGGAATCCTTCAACGCGATGATCCCGCGCCTCGAAGCGCATACGCGCGTGCAGGAATCGCTGGCGCTCGCGCGCGAAGTCCAGCAGCAGCTGCTGCCCGGCACGGCGCCGCAGTTCCCGGGACTCGACGTCGCGGGTTCGAGTCTCTATTGCGACGAAACCGGCGGCGACTACTACGACTTCTTCGATCTGCGGGAAGTCGGCCGCAACACGCTAGGCGCCGTGATCGGCGACGTGTCGGGCCACGGTGTCGCCGCGGCCCTGCTGATGGCGACGGCCCGCGCGCTGCTGCACGGCGCGGCGGGCAGCGCGGCGGTGACGCCGGCGGCGATGATCGCGGATCTGAACCGCCTGCTCGCCGCCGACGTGCGGCCCGGCCACTACCTGACCCTGTTCGCGCTGTTCGTCGATCTCGATGCGCGCAGCTTCGACTGGTCCAGCGCGGGCCACGACGCCGCGCTGTGCTGGCGGGCCGACACGCGCAGCGTGGTCGATCTCGCCGGCGACGACATCCCGCTCGGCATCGATCGCGCGTGGCAGTTCCATGCCTCGCGCCGCGCGCCGTTCGCGCCCGGTGACGTCGTCATGCTGACGACCGACGGGCTGTGGGAAACGCAGGCCCCCGACGGCGAGCGTTTCGGCAAGCCGCGGCTGCGCGAGCTGCTGCGCGAACATCACGAAGTCCCGGCCGCCGAGCTCGCACGTCTCGTGCTGCGCGCGGTCGCCCGCTTCCGCGGCGACGCCGTCCAGCGCGACGACATGACGGTGGTGATCGTGCGCGTGACGGGCGCGGGTCACGCGAATCCGCAGGACGCGTAACCCGGATCTTCCGCGCTCGGAAAAACCTGATCCCGGGTTCCGCTACGCTGCACCCGGGCTACGAAGAGCGTAGCGTTGGCCCGGGATTCGGCGTCGAGCCTTCGTCACAGCAGCGAGAGCTGTTTTCCCGGCAGCACCGGCGGCGTGAAGTGCGCGCA
>JBFWSI010000632.1:0-2864 GCA_050248455.1 Gammaproteobacteria bacterium
CGTCGGCCAGCTGCTGCCGCTCGTCGAGCAGGGCTACGACCTGATCGCGGCGATTCCGAGCTGCGTGCTGATGTTCAAGCAGGAGCTGCCGCTGATGTTCCCGGATGACGGCGCGGTCCAGCGCATCCGCAAGGCGTTCTTCGATCCCTTCGAGTACCTGATGCACCGGCATCGCGCCGGCCTCCTCAAGACCGACTTCAAGCGCGGTCTCGGCAGCATCGCGCATCACGTGCCCTGTCATCAGCGCGTGCAGAACATCGGGCTGAAGACCAAGGACGTGCTGGAGCTCGTGCCGGACACGAAGGTCACCTCGATCGAGCGCTGCTCGGGCCACGACGGCACCTATGCGGTGAAGGTCGAGAACTATGCGTACGCGAAGAAGATCTGCGCGCCGGTCGTCGGTCGCATCACCGAGGGCGGTTACGATCACTACCTCAGCGACTGCCCGATGGCGGGCGAGCTGATCGAACAGGGCGTCGCCGGGCAGGACGCGACCTCGGCATTCTCCCTGCTCAGGCAAGCCTACGGAATCTGACGCATGGCAAGCACACCCCCGCTCACGCGCGACGATCTGATGTCGCTCGAGACCTATCACCGCGAACGCCCGGCCTTCCGCGAACGCGTGCTCCGGCACAAGACGACGCGCCAGGTCTGTCTCGGCGCGCATGCGACGCTGTACTACGAGGATCGGCTGACGATCCAGTACCAGGTGCAGGAGATGCTGCGCGTCGAGCGCATCTTCGAAGCCGAAGCCATCCAGGCCGAGCTCGACGCCTACGCGCCCCTGATCCCGGACGGCGACAACTGGAAGGCGACGTTCATGATCGAATACACCGACGCCGAGGAGCGCAAGGCGGCGCTGGAGCGGCTCGTCGGCATCGAACGTGCGCTGTGGATGCAGGTCGGCGGACATGCCCGGGTGACGGCGATCGCCGACGAGGACATGGAGCGCTCGAAGGAGGCGAAGACGGCCGCGGTGCATTTCCTGCGCTTCCAGCTCGCGCCGGAGATGATCGCGGCCGCGCGCGCCGGCGCGCCGATCTCGATCGGCGTCGCACATCCGCTCTACACCTACAGCGTCGATCCCGTGTCCGAAGCGGTGCGCGCGTCGCTCGCCGCCGATCTCGCCGATCCTGCTTGACCGCACGCGGTCCTTGACGGACCATCCGCGCGCATTTCGCCTGCACCGGCCGTCGCGGCCGGTGCCTTTCATCCACGATTCCAGGAGCGACGGGTGAGCGCGCGATACGACGCGGCTGACATCGAAGTCTTGACCGGTCTCGAGCCGGTCCGCAAACGCCCCGGGATGTACACCGATACGTCCCGGCCCAACCATCTGATCCAGGAAGTCGTCGACAACAGTGTCGACGAGGCGCTGGCCGGCCACTGCACGCGCATCGACGTCGTGCTGCATGCGGATGCCTCGATCACCGTCAGCGACGACGGCCGCGGCATGCCCGTCGACATCCACCCGGGCGAGCGCCTGTCCGGCGTCGAGGTCATCCTCACCAAGCTGCATGCGGGCGGCAAGTTCTCCGGCAAGCACTACAAGTTCTCCGGCGGCCTGCACGGCGTCGGCGTGTCGGTGGTCAATGCGCTGTCGTCGAAGCTCGAGGTGCGCGTCAAGCGCGGCGGCGTCGAGTACGCGATGAGCTTCGCCGGCGGCGAGCGCCAGTCGGATCTCGTCGAGATCGGTCGCGTCGGCCGTCAGAACACCGGCACGAGCATCCGCTTCTGGCCCGATGGCCGCTTCTTCGACACTGTGAAGATCGCCGCGCCGCGCCTGAAGCATCTGCTGCGCGCGAAGGCCGTGCTCTGTCCCGGGCTGCGCGTGACGTTGACGGACGAGGCGGCGAACGAGACCGATGGCTGGCACTACGAGGACGGGCTGCGCGGCTATCTGGCCGCGGCGATGGCCGACGCCGAGCTGCTGCCCGCCGAGGCCGTGCAGGGCGCGCTCGAGACCGAGCACGCCGCCGTCACCTGGGCGCTGCAGTGGCGTGCCGACGACGGCGAGCTCGTCGCCGAGAGCTACGTGAACCTGGTGCCGACCGCGCAGGGCGGCACGCACGTCAACGGCCTGCGCCAGGGCCTGCTCGAGGCGCTGCGCGAGTTCTGCGAGTTCCGCAACCTGCTCGCGCGCGGGATCCGGATCACCGCCGACGACTGCACCGAACGGCTCGCCTACGTGCTGTCGCTGAAGATGACCGAGCCGCAGTTCTCCGGCCAGACCAAGGAGCGCCTGTCGAGCCAGTCGGCGGCGGCCGTCGTCGCCACCGCCGTGCGCGACGCGTTCAGCCTGTGGCTGCACCAGCACGTCGAGTCCGGCGAGCGCATCGCGCAGCTCGCGATCGAACGCGCGCAGCAGCGCCTGAAGGCGGCAAAGGCCGTGGTGCGCAAGAAGGTCGCGGGCAACGGGCCGGCGCTGCCGGGCAAGCTCGCCGACTGCACCTCGAACGATCTCGGCGAGTCGGAGCTCTTCCTCGTCGAAGGTGATTCGGCCGGCGGCTCGGCCAAGCAGGCGCGCGACAAGGACTACCAGGCGATCCTGCCCCTGCGCGGCAAGATCCTGAACACCTGGGAGGTCGAATCGGCGCAGGTGCTGGCCTCGCAGGAAGTGCACGACATCGCGGTCGCGATCGGCGTCGATCCCGGCAGCCCCGATCTCGACGGCCTGCGCTACGGCAAGATCTGCATCCTCGCCGATGCCGATTCCGACGGCGCGCACATCGCGACCCTGCTGTGCGCGCTGTTCGTCAAGCATTACCGCGCGGTCGTCGTCGCCGGCCACGTGTTCGTCGCGATGCCGCCGCGGTTTCGCATCGACGCCGGCAAGGAAGTGTTCTTTGCGCTCGACGACGGCG
>JBFWSI010000633.1:0-2863 GCA_050248455.1 Gammaproteobacteria bacterium
CCGAAGTGTGGCCGCTGACGATCAGCCGACCGTACATCGCCAGGTGGTCGAGGAAGGCTTCGAAGATCCCGCCGCCGTCGGAGTCGTTGGCGATGTCGAGACCGCGCGGGTACTCGCGCGCGAGGACCTCGCGCAGCGACTCGGTGCGGTAATTCACGACGCGGTCCGCGCCGAGCTCGCGCAGCAGCGCGGCCTTGTGGTCCGAGCCGGTCAGCGCGATCACGTGGTTGCCGGCGCGCTTCGCGAGCTGCACGACGAAATGCCCGAGCCCGCCCGCGGCCGCCGAC
The DNA here is from genome assembly GCA_050248455.1 of Gammaproteobacteria bacterium. Classification (GTDB taxonomy): domain Bacteria; phylum Pseudomonadota; class Gammaproteobacteria. Next base: position 288 of record JBFWSI010000633.1, read on the forward strand.
ACGGCGACGGTCTCGCCGCTTTTCATGTCGGCGATGCGCTCGAGCGCGACCATCGCCGCGACGCCGCTCGCCATCAGCGCGAGGATCTCGGGCGTGGCCTCCCGCACGCGGATCAGCTTGCCGACGTCGGCGAGCTGGTACTCGCGGTAGCCGGCGCCGAGCTTGACGTTGGTGACCGCGTCGCCGACGCGCAGGCCCTCGACCCGCGCGCCGATCGCGACGACTTCGCCGATCGCCTCGACGCCCATGTCGTAAGGCGGGACGACGTCGACGTAGCGGATCGTGTTGCGGCAGAGGTTCTGGTCGAAGATCGCGTTGACGCCCGCGTAGCGGTTGCGGACCAGCACCTGACCCGGGCCGGGCGCGGTGTGCGGCGTCCCGACGATCGTCGTCGAGCTGCGGAATTCACCGGTGAGCCGGTGGATGATGATTTTCCTGTACGAGTCTGCCATGGGCGCGCGATGATAATCGAGGAGTGTCAAACATGCCCGTCGTCCTGATCACCGGTGCGAACCGCGGACTCGGCCTCGAGTTCGTGCGGCAATATTCGGCCCTGGGCTGGGAAGTCATCGCCTGCGCACGCAGGCCGCAGGCCGCCGCCGAACTGGCCGCGCTCGCCGCGGCCGCTGGCGGCCGGGTGACGGTCGAGCAGCTGGACGTCACCGATCACGCGAGCATCGACGCGGTGGCGCGTCGCCTCGACGGCCGCGCGATCGACGTGCTGTTGAACAGTGCCGGCACGATGGGCCGGGGCAGCAGGGCAGTCACGGGTTTTCCGGCCGCCCGCCTCGGCGAGCTCGATTACGCGGACATCGAGGAGATCTTCCGCGTCAACGTGATCGGGCCGCTGAAGATGACCGAGGCCTTCGTCGGCCACGTGGCGCGCTCGGCGCAGAAGAAGTGCGTCGCGCTCTCGAGCATCGTCGGCTCGATCGCGAGCAACAGATCAGGCGGCCTCTACGGCTATCGCGCCAGCAAGGCCGCACTGAACGCGGTGATGAAATCGCTCGCGATCGACCTCGGCCGCGAGCCTGGCCTCATCGTCGCGACGATCCATCCGGGCTGGGTGCGCACCGAAATGGGCGGGCCGCGCGCCGATATCGATGCCGACGAAAGTGTCGCCGGCATCATCGACGTGATCGCGGGCCTCGATGCCGGCAAGGCCGGGCGCTTCTGGCGCTACGACGGCGCCGAGCTGCCCTGGTAGCCGCCTTCGGCTCAGTGCACGGCCGCCGCGGCTGCCGTGGCGAGATGCGTGTCGGTCGGGGCGGGTGCAGTCGGCACGTAGCGGTGCTCGCGGAACAGCTCGTACGCGGTCTGGTAATACGCGACCGCCAGCGCATCGAGCTGGCCGTCGGCGGGCGCCGGATCATAAGTATCGCTCGCCGCGTCGTAGCGCAGGGTCCTGACGCTTTTCTTCAGGCCGAGGATCGCGAGTTCGCCGTCGCGCAGCAGCGCGACGTCGTGGTTGTGGCTGAAGAGCGCGATCCGCCCGCCGTCCGCCGGGGCATGGCGCACGTCCTGGCCGAAGAATGGCGCGCGGTAGGGCAGGCCGAGCAGGCCGAGCACGGTCGGCGCGACGTCGATCTGGGTCGTCAGCGTGGCGATGCGCTCCGGCGCGATGTGCTTCGGCGCATAGATCAGCATCGGAATGCGGTAGGTCGCGAGCGGAATGTCCTCGCGGCCGTACACGCGTGCGCCGTGGTCCGCGACGATCACGAACACCGTGTCGTCGAACCAGCGGTGCGTTGCCGCTTCACGCAGGAAGTACGCCTGCGCGTAGTCGGCATAGCGCACGCCCGATTCGCGGCCGCCGCCCTCGGGCTTCACGCCCGGCACGCCGGCGCGGAACGTGAACGGCTTGTGGTTCGACGTATTCATGATGATCGCGAAGAACGGCTTGCCGGTGTCCGCGAGCGCGTCGAAGCGGCGAATCGCGAGGTCGTAGAGGTCCTCGTCGGCGACGCCCCAGATGTTCGCGAAGCGCACCGGCCCGTCGATCGCGCGGCGATCCGCCACGTCGAAGCCGTTGCCGGCGAAGAACGCGTTCATGCCGTCGAAGCTGCCGTAGCCGCCGTAGAAGAAGCTCGTGCTGTAGCCGAGCCCGCGCATCACCGCCCCCCAGTTGGCGATGCCGGCATTGCCCGGCCTGTGCAGGATCGAGGTCGTCGGGATCGGCGGGATCGAGGCGGTGATCGCCTCGAGGCCACGCACGGTGCGCGTGCCTGACGCATACATGTTCGTGAACATGATGCCCTGGCGCGCGTACGCATCGAAATACGGCGTCCAGTCGTGCCGGCCGCCGAACGCGCGGCTGAACTCCGCGCCGAAGGACTCGCTCGCGATCACGACGACGTTCCGCCGGCCGAGCCCGTCGTGGCGCGCCGGGAAGGCGCGATCGATGCCGTGATCGTCGACCAGCCGGCCGCCACCGCGCGCGAGCATCGTGCGCAACGCGTGCAGGTTCGCATCGCGTCCCGCCGTCGCGTACCAGGCGTGATAATCGATCTCGCTCGTGCGCAGCGCGTTGCAGAAGCTGGCCGCGCCGTTCGCCGCGATCTCGTTGGTCACGCGGT
>JBFWSI010000634.1:0-2860 GCA_050248455.1 Gammaproteobacteria bacterium
ATGCGCGTCACTGCGCGGCGGTCGAAACCTCGAAAGCGCGCGGTGGCCGGATGTGCGAGATGCACCTGATGGATCATCGCGGTGAGCCCGTGACGGTGCGTTTCCCGCTCGACGAGGCCGTCGAGTGGCGGCTCGAGATGCTGGAAATCTGCCGCTTCGGCGGCCGCGAGCGGCGCTGGCACGACCCGCTCACCGCCGCCTTGTTCGGCCGCGTCGAATACTCGGACACGGGCTGCAAGCCGTACGTGTCGTGACGCGCGGATTTCGTAGCCCGGGTGCAGCGGAGCGGAACCCGGGATCTTCGACGCAAGCGGAAGCGTCCAATCCCGGGTTACGCGCTGCGCGCTTCACCCGGGCTACAAAGAGAGCTACGAAGAGGCGCTCGACCTTTGCTCGCGTGCCATCACGATCACGCCGTGCCCTGCTGCGACGTGCGTGCCGATGGGTTCGAAGCCGAAGCGTTCGAAGTAAGCCTGCCGCGTTTCGGTGAACAGCAGCACGCGCGGCCAGGCGCACGCATCGGCATGCGCGAGCATGGCCCGGACCAGCGCGGCGCCGATGCCGCGACCGCGATGATGCGAGGCAACAAGAAAACTGCCGAGCCAGGGCTCCGCCGTCGGCCAGCCGGGCAAATCGTCGTGGACGAGACTCACCGATCCCAGCAGCTCTGTGCCGGCCAGTGCGAGCAGCGTGAACGGCGGCGCGCCGTCGCCGCGATCGCGCGCGAACTCCGTGCGGGCCGCGTGCGCATCCCAGCCTGCGTAGAGATGCGCCCAGGCCTTGCCGTGCCACGCGGCGAGATTCGCGAGATGTTCGCGCGCGGCGACGAGCGGCATGATCCGCAAGGAGTCGTCGGGCGGCGATCCGGGGTGCTTCATCGCGGTGAATTCCGTTACGATGCGGCGGCCAGCGACACCATAACAGGCCGGCGCGGACGCCCGGGCTCGGACATCCGTGACCGCGCGGCGCCGGCCGCTCACGCAAGACCGAGGGGAGACTTACATGCTCTGGCTGATCGTCGGGCTCGCGATTTTTCTCGGCATCCATTCGCTGTCGATCGTCGACCGCGGCTTCCGCAACGCGATGGTCGCGAAGCTGGGTCTCTTGCCGTGGAAGGTCCTCTATTCGATCGTGGCCCTGATCGGCTTCGTGCTGCTCGTGAAGGGTTACGGCATCGCCCGCGTCGATCCGATCGTCCTCTACCAGCCGCCGGCCTGGACGCGGCATCTGACGATGCTGCTGATGCTGCCGGTGTTTCCGATTTTTCTCTCGGCCCATCTGCCGGGCCGGATCAAATCCACGCTGAAACATCCGATGCTCGTCGCCACCAAGCTGTGGGCCGCGTCGCATCTGCTGGCCAACGGCGGCTTGCACGATCTGCTGCTGTTCGGCGGTCTCCTCGCCTGGGCAGTGGCCGATCGCATCAGCGTCAAGCGCCGTGACGAACCCGCCGCGGTGGTGAACGGCAAGGCACGCAACGACGTCATCGCGATCGTCGCGGGACTCGGCATCTACGTGCTGTTCGTCGCGTGGGCGCACGGGGCCTGGATAGGCGTGTCGCTGATGCCGGCATCGCGCTGAACGCGCAGGTATCCGTTCCAAGAACGCGGCGGCGCTCGACGTCGCCCATGACAGGGGAGTGGGCATGAAGAAGGGAACAGGCCTCGCCGTCGCGGCGATGTTCGGTGCGCTGTCGGCGTGCGCCGCGCTGGCGGCGACGACGGTCGACAACGCGGCCATCGCGGACGAGAAGCACGGCGCGAACTGGCTGTCCTACGGCCGCACCTACAGCGAGCAGCGCTACAGCCCGCTGATGCAGATCGACGCGACCAACGTCGGCAATCTCGGCGTTGCGTGGTACTTGGATCTTCCCGGACATCGCTCGCTGATGGCGACGCCGCTGGTCGTCGATGGCGTGATGTATTTCACCGGCAGTTTCGCCACCGTGTTCGCCGTCGACACCCGCACGGGCAAACAGCTGTGGGAGTACGACCCGAAGGTGATCGAGGCGGCCGGCGATCGCGGGCGCGTGATGTGGGATTCGAACCGCGGCGTCGCCTACTGGAAGGGCAAGGTCTTCGTCGCGACCGGCGACGGGCGCCTCAATGCGATCGATGCGGCGACGGGCAAGGAAGTCTGGAGCGTGATGACCGTCGATCCCAAGCTCGCCTACTTCATCAACGGCGCGCCGCGCGTGTTCAACGACAAGGTGATCATCGGCAACGGCGGCACCGAATGGGGCGGCTTGCGCGGCTACGTGACGGCCTACGACACCGCGACCGGCAAGCAGCTGTGGCGCTTCTACACCGTGCCTGGCAATCCGGCGGACGGCTTCGAGGACGAGGCGCAGGCGATGGCCGCGAAGACCTGGCACGGCAAGTGGTGGGAGCACGGCGGCGGCGGCACGGGGTGGAACGGGCTCACCTACGATCCGGAGTTCAACCGCATCTATCTCGGCACCGGCAACGGCTCGCCGTGGAACCAGAAGATCAGAAGCCCCGGCGGCGGCGACAACCTGTTCCTGTGCTCGGTCGTCGCGCTCGACGCGGACACCGGCAAATACGCCTGGCACTACCAGACCGTGCCGGGCGAGACCTGGGACTACAACTCGAACATGGACATGGTGCTCGCCGATCTGAGCATCGACGGCAAGCCCGTGAAGGCGATGTTGCACGCGCCCAAGAACGGTTTCTTCTACGTGATCGATCGCGCGACGGGCAAGCTGATCTCGGCCGAGAAGATCGGCAAGGTCACCTGGGCGACGCACGTCGATCTGCAGACGGGGCGGCCGGTCGAAGCGCCCGGCGCGCGCTACGAAGACGGCGAGGAGCTGGTGTGGCCCGGCCCGCTCGGCGTGCAC
>JBFWSI010000635.1:0-2857 GCA_050248455.1 Gammaproteobacteria bacterium
TACGGATGGAAATGCAGCGCGCAGTTGCGGCCCGAGAGCTTCGCTTCGTACATCGCGGAGTCGCTCGCCTTGATCAGCGCCGAGGCGTCGTCGCCGTGATCGGGAAAGAGCGCGATGCCGATGCTCGCCGAGATCGAGATCTCCTGGCCGCCGACGTACAGCGGCCGTCTGATCTCGCGCAGCATGTGCTCGGCGAACGTGTCGACCGTCGCGAGCGAGCCGACGTCGGGCACGATGACGACGAACTCGTCGCCGCCGAAGCGCGCGAGCACGTCGTTCGCGCGGAGGCAGCGCCCGAGACGCTCGGCGATCGCCTTGAGCTCGGTGTCGCCGTGCACGTGGCCCAGCGTGTCGTTGATCAGCTTGAAGCCGTCGAGATCGATGAACAGCAGCGCGAGCCTGCGCTCGGCGCGGCGCGCGGCATCGAGCTCGGTCTGCAGGCGCTCGTCGAGCATGCGGCGGTTGCCGAGCCCGGTGAGCGCGTCGTGATAGGCGAGGAAGTTCAACTCGCCCTGCATGCGCCGCAGCGCGCTGAAGTCGTTCAGGATCAGCACGTAGTGCGTGATGGTGTCGACCGCGTCGCGGACGATGCAGTGCTGCTGCCAGGCGAGAAAGATCTGGCCGTCGGCGCGCAGGTAGGCCGCCTCGCCCTGCCATTGCTCGGGATCGGGCCTGCCGTCGTCGTCGCGATCGTGACGGCGGCGCGTCACGAGGAACTCGCCCGGCTCACGACCGAGCACCGACTCGCGGTCGTAGCCCGTCATGCGCGCGAAGGCGGGATTCGCCGATACGATGCGGCCGGCGGCATCGAGGACGAGCAGTCCTTGCACCGAGCTGTCGAAGACGACCTGCGCCTGGCGCAGCTTCTCGTCGGCGAGCTGGCGCTTGGTGACGTCGCGCAGCACGCCGACCAGGCGCGTGCCGTCCTCGGGCGTGTCGTAGAGCCGTGCCAGCAGATCGGCCCAGCCCGTCTCGCGGTTCGCGAAGCGCATGCGCACGGTGCGGCTGGTGCTCTGCCCGGCGTCGAGATCGCGCTCGACCGCGACGCGATCGGCCTCGTCGAGGCGACCCCAGAAGGCGTCCCGCGCCACCGCGTGCCCGGGGCGCTCCTGGCCGATGAGCCACTCGGCGCGACCATCGACGACGACGGTATCCGAGCCTTCCTCGCATTCGAAGACGCCGAGCGAGGCCGCATCGATCGCGAGCCGCAGCCGCTCCTCGGTGTGCGCGAGCCGGCGCTCGACGACGTGACGCGCGAGCGCCATGCGCACCGTCGCGCTCAGCTCGCGCAGCTGGAAGGGTTTCACGAGATAGCCGTAAGGCAGGCTCTGCTCGGCGCGCGCCAGCGTGTCCTCGTCGGCATAGGCGGTGAGGAACACGACGGGCAGCTGCCAGCGCTCGCGTATCGCCGCGGCGGCGACGGTGCCGTCGCTGCCGCCGTCGAGGTGGATGTCCATCAACACGAGATCGGGCCGCAGGCGCGCGACTTCCTCGATCGCGGTGCTCGCCTCGGAGGCGATGCCGACGACGTCGTAGCCCAGGGATTCGAGACTCAGTTTGAGATCGAGGGCGACGACTCTTTCGTCCTCGACGATCATGATGCGCTGGTTCATCGTCGGCTCACGCTAGGGTACGAAGTAGAGATCGAAACGGCTGCCCGGCCCATCGCCGATCCGCAGCTGTGCGCTCATCTGATCGACCAGCATCGGGATCAGCTGGAAGCCGAGCGAGCGCGTGCGGCCGGGTGCCAGGCCCTCGGGCAGGCCCACACCGTCGTCGACGACGGACAGGCGCGCGCCGTCGTCGTGTCGGGCGAGCTCGACGTCGATGCGGCCCGCGCTGCGACCGGCGAAGGCGTGCTTGTAGGCATTGGTCACGAGCTCGGCGACGAGCAGGCCGCAGGGCACGGCGCGCTGTGCGTCGAGCGCGATCTCGAAACCGCCGTGATCGAAGGCAAGCCGGATGGCCGCGCCGACGCCGCCCGTGCTCTCCTGCAGCAGGCGCACGAGCCGCTGCAGGTAGTCCGCGAGGCTGATGCTCGCGGCCTCGCCTTGTTCATAGAGCAGCTCGTGGATCAGCGCCATTGCGCGTACGCGCAGCTGGCTCTCGGCGAGCGCGTCCTGAGCGCCGGCCGGTGCGACGCGCCGCTGCAGATTGAGCAGGCTGGAGATCACCTGCAGGTTGTTCTTGACGCGGTGATGCACCTCCGCGAGCAGCGCCGTCTTGTCGGCAAGCGCACGTTCCAGCGCTTCCTGCGCGGCGCGCGTCGCGCTGACGTCGATGATCGTCGCGATCACTTGCATCTCGCCGCCGAGCTCGACGGGGTTCAGCGCGATCTCGACCGGGAACTCCTCGCCGTCCGCGCGCAGCGCGTTCAAGGCCTTGCGGCCCGCCATGTCACGCGCGCGCGGCGCGGCGAAGAAGGACTGGAACAGCGTGCCGTGGTGCTCGCGGTAGCGTGCCGGGATCAGCACGTCGATCGAGGCGCCGATCAGGCGCTCGCGCGGGGCACGGAACAGCGTCTCGAGCGCGCCGTTGACGAGCGTGATGCGGGCATTGCGATCGACCAGGGCGGTCGGCCCCGGCGAGCCCTCGACGACCTGGCGGAAGCGCGCCTCGCTGCGGCGGAGCTCGTCGACCCCCGCCTTGCGATCGGTGATGTCGACGGCGGAGGCGACGAGCTGCGTGATCTCGCCCTGCGCGTCGCGCAGCGGCGCGAGCATGAAGTCCAGCGCAATGCGGCCGTCGAGCCGCGTCGCGACGGTGACGTCGGCGCGAATCACCGCGCCCTGCGCCGCGCGCGCAATGCTCGCGCGCACCCACTGCTGGAGCTCGGCGTCGTAGATCGGAAGAGCGT
>JBFWSI010000636.1:0-2856 GCA_050248455.1 Gammaproteobacteria bacterium
CTGCGCATTGCGGCCGGGCATCCCGGGCGTGTCGGAGAACATCCGCGTGCGCTCGGTGATCGGCCGCCTGCTCGAGCATTCGCGCGCGTTCCTGTTCGGCAACGACGGCGCGCCGGAAGTCTACCTGTCGAGCGCGGACTGGATGGGCCGCAATTTCTTCAGCCGCATCGAAGTGTGCTTCCCGGTCGAGGACAAGCGCCTGCGCGATCGCGTGATCAAGGAAGGGCTCGAGCTCTATCTGCAGGACAACGCGCGGGCCTGGGAGCTCAGGAGCGACGGCAGCTATCACCGTGCCCGCGCCGGCGCGCGCGTGCGCGACGCACAGCAGACATTGATCGATCAGCTGAGCGAAGCCGGGCCGGCGGCGTGAATCGTCCGGCTCACTTGAACTTGAGCCGATAGCCCGCCGATTTCACGTAGTCCGCTTCCTGCGCGAGATCGGCGCTGGTCAGCGGGTGTTCGTCCAGCCAGCCCTTCGGAAAGGCGAGCTTCAGCCCACGCGGCTCCGCCTTCAGCTGCACCTCGGTCGGTGTCGCCGCGCCGCGCGCCCGGTGCAGGACGACCGCGAGCCGCAGCAGCAGCGCGAGCCGCAGCAGCGCGTCGGGCTGCGGAAACGCGGCGAATTCCGGCAGCGGAATCTTGCGCCGATGCGCGCGGACCAGGGTCGCGAGCCGGTCCTGGTCGCCGCGCGCAAAGCCCGGCATGTCGAGATGGTGCAGCAGATAGGCACCGTGCTTGTGGTACTGCGAATGGGAGACGGTGTTGCCGATCTCGTGCAGCGCCGCCGCCCATTCGAGCAGGCGCGCATCCTCTTCCGACGCGAGCCCCCAGTCCGCCGCGGCTTCGCCGCAGAGATGCGCGACGGTCGTGCGCACGCGCGCGACCTGCGAGCGATCGACGCCGAAGCGCTGCATCAGGTGCTCGACGGTACGTTCGCGCACGTCCTCGCGTTCGATGCGGCCCATGAGGTCATAGAGCAGACCCTCGCGCAGCGCGCTGTCGGAAACGCGCATGCGCTCGATGCGCAGCTCCTCGAAGGCACCGAGCGCGATGGCGACGCCACCGGGAAAGATCGCGCGCCGCTCGGCCGGCACGCCGAGCTCGCCGAGCCGCTCGACGTGGCCCGCCGCGATCATCGCCGCGCGCAGCTTGAGCAGGCCGTCGCGCGTGATGCCGTCCTTGGCCCAGCCGTGATGGACCAGCACCGCGGCGACCGTTTCCATCGTGCCCGAGGCGCCGATCGCGGACTGCCAGCCGGCCCGGCTGATCGCTTCCTCGATCGGCTCGAACTCCTGGCGCGCAAGGATTTCGGCGGTCCGCATGCGGCGCGCGTCGATCGCGCCGTCGCGGAACTGCGCGACGCTCATGCTGACGCTGCCGATGTGCAGGCTTTCCATGATTTCCGGCTCGAAGCGCCGGCCGGTGATGACTTCGGTGCTGCCGCCGCCGATGTCGATGACCAGCCGGAGCTCCGCATCGTCCTGCAGGCCGTGCGACACGCCGAGGTAGATCAGGCGCGCCTCCTCGTAGCCCGAGACGATGTCGATCGGATGGCCGAGCGCGGCCTCGGCGCGCTCGATGAAGCTCGCGGCGTTGCGCGCCTTGCGCAGCGCGTTGGTACCGACCGCCCGCACCGCGCCCGGCGGCAGATGGCGGATGCGCTGGCCGAAGCGCGTCAGGCAGCGCAGGGCGAGCTCGCAGACCTCGTCGCCGAGCCGGTTCTCGGCGTCGAAGCCCGCGGCGAGCCGGATCACCTCGCGCAGCCGATCGATGACCTTCAGATGTCCGTCCTGCGGATGGGCCACGACGAGGTGAAAGCTGTTCGAGCCGAGATCGACGGCTGCGATCGTGGCAGGGTTGGACTTCGGCATACGCGATCGCAGGCTCCGGGGGATGCGCGCGGGAACGGGCGCGGCGGATTATAGCGACAGGGACGGCAAAAACCCTGTCCGACGGCGACGTGGCCCATTCTGCGCGCCGAATCCATGCGTATAATGGCGCCCCTTTCGCCCGACCCCGCCGCCCGGCCCCAGTACCCACTCATGATCGCCAATCTGCGCAACATCGCCATCATCGCCCACGTCGATCACGGCAAGACCACCCTCGTCGACCAGCTCCTCAAGCAGTCCGGCACGCTGTCGACGCGCAAGGACGTCGGCGAGCGCGTGATGGACAGCAACGACCTCGAGCGCGAACGCGGGATCACGATCCTCGCGAAGAACACCGCGATCACCTGGGGCGACTACCGCATCAACATCGTCGACACCCCGGGCCACGCCGACTTCGGCGGCGAGGTCGAGCGCATCCTGTCGATGGTCGATTCGGTGCTGCTGCTGGTCGACGCCGTCGACGGCCCGATGCCGCAGACCCGCTTCGTGACGCAGAAGGCCTTCGCGCAGGGCCTGAAGCCCGTCGTCGTCATCAACAAGATAGACCGCCCCGGCGCGCGCCCGGCCTGGGTGCTCGACCAGACCTTCGATCTCTTCGATCGCCTCGGCGCGAGCGAGGAGCAGCTCGATTTCCCCATGATCTACACCTCGGCGACGCTGGGCTACGCCCGACGCGAGCCCGACGGCCCCGAGCAGGACATGACGGCGCTGTTCGAGACGATCGTCGAGCACGTCGCGGCGCCCGACGTCGATCCCGACGGCCCGTTCCAGATGCAGGTGACCTCGCTCGATTACTCGAGTTACGTCGGTGCAATCGCGATCGGCCGCATCAAGCGCGGCCCGGTGACGCCGAACATGAACGTGACCGTGATCGACGCCGACGGACGCACGCGCCCCTCGCGCATCCTCGAGGTGCTCGCCTTCCACGGCTTGACGCGCGAGGCGCGACCCAGCGCGTCGGCGGGCG
>JBFWSI010000637.1:0-2853 GCA_050248455.1 Gammaproteobacteria bacterium
AGCGCACGCGGGTTCTCTTCGTCGAACATCAGCAGCGCGAGGATCGACGGCCTGCTCATGCGGCCCATCCGGCGCGCGCGATTGGTCACGATCGAATCCTCGAGCTCGAGCAGCCAGCCGAGGTTCTCGTCCGCCTGCTGCTCGAGCGCGACGGCGAGCGCGAGACTGCCGAAGGCGAGGCGCTCGAGGCGCCGGCCCAGCGACAGGAAGCGCCAGCCGAGATCGCGCGTCATGCCGTCGAGCGCGAAGCCCGACAGCGTCACCATCATCTGCACCACGCGATCCAGCCACTCGAGGGCTTCGGCGACCGTGCATGCGCGGTCGAGCACGGGATCCTGGACGAGGCGGTTGATCGCACGCCAGTGATCGAGCGAGATGCGCTCGCGCAGGCTGTGCGCGACGCGCGCGAGCTGGCGGAGATTGGCCGGCAGTCCGTGCTCGGCCTCGCCGGTCGCCGCCGCGCACCAGTCGTCGACGAGCACATCGGCGCGCAGGCGCAGCCCAAGATGCGTGCCGAGCGCGCGCAGCGGCAGCGCGCCGGGATCGCGCTCCTGGAAGCTCGCGCCCAGCGCGACGCGCAGCAGGCGCGCGAGATCCTCGCAGCGTTCACCGTAGCGCCCGAACCAGAACAGGTTCTCCACCGTCCGCGACGGCGTGACGACGGCGCCGCGCGTCAGGCCCGGCGCATGCGCGCCCGGCAGCGCGAGCGCGACGTCCGTCTCCGCGCGCGTCAGCACCCAGGTGTCCTTGGAGCCGCCGCCCCGCTGCATCGACACGACCAATGGATCGCTCGCGGGGGCGACGCGCGTCAGCCCGCCCGGCATCACGCGATAACCCTCGGCGGTCGCGATCGCGAACACGCGCAGCCCGACGCTGCGGGCGCCCAGCAGCGACGGCTGGCGCGGCGTCAGGGTCGGCGCCTGCGACACGTGCATCCATTCCTGCGCGACGTAGCGCGCCGGCGTCGCACGCACCTCCTCACGCAGCCGCGCAAGCGCGGCGGCATCGAGCGCGGGCCCGAACACCGGCTCGAAAGCCTGGACGGGATCCGCCGACTTGAACACCAGGCGTTCCGCCTGCGCGAGCGCGTCCTCGCACGCCGCCGCTTCACCGCACCACCAGGTCGCGACCGACGGCAGCGCCAGCGGCTCGCCGAGCAGGCGCTGCGCGAGGCCGGGCAGGAAACCGAGCAGCGCGGCGGATTCGAGCACGCCAGCGCCGAGCGCATTGGCGATGAACACGCTGCCGCGCCGCGCGCAGTCGGTGAGCCCGGCGACGCCGAGCGCGGAGTCCGCGCGCAGCTCCAGCGGATCGCAGTAGGCATCGTCCTGGCGGCGCAGGATCGCGTGCACGCGCTGCAGGCCTTCGACGGTCTTCAGCCACAGCCTGCCGTCGCGCACGAGCAGATCGTGGCCTTCGACGAGCGGGAAGCCGAGATAGCGCGCGAGGAAGCTGTGCTCGAAATAGGTCTCGTTGTAGGGGCCCGGCGTCAGCACCACCGCCAGCGGCGGGCCGTCGCCGCGCGGGGCGAGCTCGAGCAGTGAATCCCGCAGCAGCGCGAAGAAAGGCGCGAGGCGCGCGACGCGCAGCGCGCGGAAAGAGGCCGGAAACAGGCGTGCGACGAGCAGCCGGTTCTCGAGCGCGTAGCCGGCACCGGACGGCGCCTGCGTGCGATCGCCGAGCACCCACCAGCGGCCGTCGGGCGCACGCGCGAGATCGACGGCGTAGCTGTGCAGGAACGTGCCGAACGGCGGACGCGCGCCGACCGCCGGGCGCAGATAGGCGCCGTGTCCGAGCACCAGCGAGGGCGGCAGCGCGCCGTCGGCGAGCAGGCTCGCCGCGCCGTAGAGATCGGCCAGCACCGCGTTCAGCAGTCGCGCGCGCTGCGCGACGCCCTGCGCGAGCTGCGCCCATTCGTCGGCCGGCAGGACCAGCGGCAGCACGTCGAGATCCCAGGGGCGGTCCAGTCCCTGCAGATCGGCGTAGACGTTGTACGTGACGCCGCTGTCGCGGACCTCGCGCTCGACGATGCCGAGTCGCGAGGCGAGCGCCGCGGTCGATGCGCCGGCGAGCTCGTCGATCATGCGTGCCCAGTGCGCGCGCGGCATCCCGGGCGCCGCGAACACCTCGTCGTAGCGATCGGCGGGCGGCGCGTAGTGGGCGAGAAGCGGTGGCAGCATGCGCGGCGTTTTAGCCGCCGGCGCGTCGTAAGTCCAGCGTCAACGGATACTGCGGATCGGGCGTCGGCGGCGCGACGCGGACTTCGCCGGGCGTGTGCCCGAAGCGGAAGAAGCGCGCGAGCCGCCGCGATTCCGCTTCGAAGGCGTTGACGGGAAAGCTGGCGTAGTTGCGGCCGCCGGGATGGGCGACGTGATAGCGGCAGCCGCCCAGCGATCGCTGCTGCCAGGTGTCGATCAGATCGAAGCAGAGCGGCGTGTGCGCGCCGATCGTCGGCTGCAGGCAGTGCGGCGGCTGCCAGGCGCGGAAGCGCAGGCCGGCGACGAATTCGCCGTCCGTGCCGGTCGGATGCAGCGGCAGCGCCTGTCCGTTGCAGGTGACGAGGTGACGCGTGTCGACGAGGCCGCGCACCTTCACCTGCAGGCGCTCGAGCGAGGAGTCGACGTAGCGTGCGGTGCCGCCCGCCGCCTGCTCCTCGCCGAGCACGTGCCAGGGCTCCAACGCGGCGCGCAGCTCGACGGCGACGTTGCGCGCGGCGAAATCGCCGAGGCGCGGGAAGCGGAACTCGAAATGCGGCGCGAACCAGGCCGCGTCCAGCGGATAGCCGCAGCTCTCCAGATCGGCGAGCACGTCGAGAAAATCGTCCCATACGAAGTGCGGCAGCATATAGCGATC
>JBFWSI010000638.1:0-2848 GCA_050248455.1 Gammaproteobacteria bacterium
CACCTCGTCGGGCGTGGATTCCCGCTTGCGCGGGAATGACGGTACACAGCGCTGGCGGTTCGATAGCGTATGCCCATGTAGAAACCTCCGACGTCATGCCCGCGCCAGCGGGCATCCACGCGCTCCCCCGGCGTCCAGCGCGGAAGAGGAACCGCCCGACGGAGGCCTCCTCGTCCGGCGTGGATTCCCGCTTGCGCGGGAATGACGGTACACAGCACGCAGGGGAGTGTATGCCCATGTAGAAACCTCCGACGTCATGCCCGCGCCAGCGGGCATCCACGCACTCCCCCGGCGAATGACGGTACACAGCACGCAGGGGAGCGTATGCCCATGTAGAAACCTCCGACGTCATGCCCGCGCCAGCGGGCATCCACGCACTCCCCCGGCGTCCAGCGCGGAAAAGAAGAATCGCCCGACGGAGAACTCCTCGTCAGGCGTGGATTCCCGCTGGCGCGGGAATGACGGTAACGAACACGAGTGGAGCGTATTTGCGCTCTTCTACTTAGCCACGGAGGACACGGAGGAAGAAAGGGATTGACGGAGCCTCCGGGACGCCGGCGTGCAGGGCCGCAGCGGGATTTGCGGAGCCGCCGGATCAATCAATCTCTTCCTCCGTGCCCTCCGTGGCTAGATTCAGTGCGTTCGCGAGGCGCAGACGCTATGAAGATCGTCCGCTCAACGTGCCGCGCTGAAGTCGGCCGGCGCGTAGAACTCGCGATCGCCGAGCGCGTCGACCGCTGCCCAGAAGTCGGGACCCGCGTTCAGCTGGCCGATGCTCTCGGGATCGAGCATGTTCGACTGGCGGCGGTAGTTCCACTTGTCCGGACACAGCTGCACGGCCTCGCGGAAGTGGTGCTTGGCCCGTTCGAGCTGCCCCTGCGCGTAGAGATGGCGACCGAGCCGCACGTGCGTCGCGGCGCGCACGTCGGCTTCGGCCGGTCCGCGCAGCCGTTTGCGGATCTCGTCCGGCTTCATCACGTAGCGGCTCGCGGCGCCCTGCGCGACCCAGTCGCGCAGGGCCTCGATGTATTCGTTGCGGGTCGCGATGCTGCGCGCCGCGGCGTCGGCCGGCAGCTCGAAGGTCGCACGGTTCATCTGGCGCGTCATGTCGGCGGTGCCGGCCGATTCGACGGGTCTCACCAAACGACCCTGCTCGTCGATCCACACGCCCTGCGGCACGTTGACCATGCCGTACAGCTCGGCGACGACGTGCGCCTCGTCGATCAGGCAGGGATAGCTCGGCGGCGCCTGCTGCGCCCACAGCTCGTCCGACCAGCCCATCAGCGGCGCCACGATCGGCGGCAGCTGCGCGAGATCGCGGCAGCGGATGCGCGCTTCGACGGCGGCCTTGCCGCCCGTGTCCAGCGCGACGGCGATGAACTCGATGCCCTGGTGCTTCAGCTCTTCGTAGATCACCTGCCACACGGACAGGTCGAAACTACAGCCTCAGTACGAGCCCCAGGAGAACAGGAAGACTTTCTTGCCGCGATAGTCGGACAGCGAGTGCAGCTTGCCGTCGAGATCGGGCAACGTGAAGTCGGGCGCCTCCAGCGACATCATCTGCTCGCGACGGGCGCTGACGCTGTCGCCGAAGGCCCAGATGCCGGCCGCGTCCTCGCGGATCGCGGGCTGGCCCAGGTGGCGGGCGAAGGCGGCGAGATCGACGCGACCCCGCGCGTCGCGCCAGCGTGCGTCGGTGCGCACGCAGGCATCGCCGCGGCAGAGCCCTTCGGGTTCGAGCTTCCAGCCCGTCGCGCGCCGCAGCTCGTCCGGCGCGAGCCACAGGTGATCGCCGTCGGCGTCGGCCGCGAGGCCGCTCGTGCTGCGATCGTCGTAGAGTACGGTCGAGACTTGCATGTCATCGTCCTCGTCGGTTGCGGGATGTTCATGGCCGAGCGCGAATGGCGATCGGCGACACGCCTTCATTCGCCATCCCTGCGCGCCCGGTCATCGAGGAAACCCGGCCTGCTGCAGAGTTCCCTCAACTCTAGCCGCGGCCGGGTCGCCGCGAAAGGCGGACGGACGCCCGCGCGCAGCGGCGCGGCAGTCTCCTACTCCAGCGGGCCGCTCGCCAGCCGCTGCCGCTCGCGCTTGCGCTCGGCCTTGCGGGTCTTCTGGTGCACGCCGCCCTTGCCGAGCAGCGGATGCCGCGCGATGCGGCTGCGCAGCTTCTGGCGCGCGATGCGCTTGGCGGAACGCGCCACGGCTCAGGCGCCGTCCACGGGGAAGCTGCGCGTGAAACTGCGACCCTTGGAATCCGTCATGCGCGCCTCGATCGTGCCGCCGGCCCGCGGCCGGAAAAAGAACCGGAAGCTCGGATCCTCGCTGATCGAGATGTCGGTCTCGGCCGTCATGATGTGCTCGCCGTTGAAGCTGATCTCGACCTTGGTCACGTACTCGGCGGGAATGAAGGCGCGCGTGCGCTGATCGAGCTGCAGGCCCGTGATGTTCGGATGGCTGATGATCAGCTGCCCCAGCGCGACGTCGTCGTCGGCCGCCGCCTCGTGCGCGTGGAAGCGCATCTCGCCGATGCGCGCGCGCGCCTCCTTCAGCTTCAGGAACGGCGGCGGCTCGGAACAGCCGCCGCTCGCCCGCGTATACCCTTCGTGCATGTGGAGCGCCCCGTCGTTCGTTTCGGCGACGACGCGCACGTGGGTGAACTCGTTGATGCGCAGGCGCATCGCCAGGTCGGCGCGGCCCATCGCCGGCGTCAGGTGGAACACGCCGGCGAGCGGTTTGGGGTTCTTGTCGATGAACACGTACAGCGTGCGGATGTAGCGCGCGGGCGTCTGCGGAATCTTCGCGTTGATGCTGACGGGCACGACGCCCGAGTCCTCGGCGCGCACCG
>JBFWSI010000639.1:0-2847 GCA_050248455.1 Gammaproteobacteria bacterium
GGCGAGGCCGTGGGCGATGCTGAACTGGGCGTCCTGCGGATGCTCGATGCGCCGGTTCTGCCACACCGGTTGCTGCACGAAGCCTTCGACCCAGGCCTTGATGCCCTCTATTTCGTCGGGCTCGATGGCATGTTCGTCGATGAGTTCGCGCTCGGCATCGAGCAGCGCGTGCAGGATGCGACAGTGCGGATAGGGCTTGTAGGACTGCTCGCTGGGGAACAGCCAGTCCGCACCGAGCGCCGCCGTGATCCGTTCGGGCTCCCAGCGCCGCGTGCCGATGTAGCGCGGGAAGCCGAACTCGCGATCGTCGAGGATCTGGACATCGCCGCGGTGGCCGAACTCCGCCATGTGCGCGGCAGTCTGCGCCGCTTGAATCAATGCGCCGGCGAGCAGGTACTTGATCGTCGCGGCCGGCGCGTGCTGGAACCAGGCAATCTGCGAATGGACGGGGGCAATCGCGCCGGCGATGCCGAGCGCCTGCGCGGTGACGCCGGTCGCATGGCCCTTCAGCTTCGCGAGCGCCGCCGTCGCGCCGAAAATCGTGCTGCTGTAGCCGTAGACCGGCGGCGGATCGATCTTGCCGTCCTTCGTATCGCGCAGATAGTCCATCGCCTTGCCGAGGCGGTAGGACATCTCGTGGGCGAGGGCGAGCGCGGCGAGCAAGTCCCGGCCGGAAAGCTGCCGGCTCTCCGCGAGCGCGAGCGCGACGGGCAGCACGTAGGGCGTGACGTGACCGGGCGGCAGCACCGCATCGTAGTCGAGCGCATTGATCAGCTCGCCGTTGGCGAAGGCCGCGCCGAACATCGAGCTGCGTGTGCCGGCCCCGATGATCGTCGCTGCGCCGTCGGCGCCGCCGATCAGCGTGCCGTACTGGATTCCGATCCGCCCTTTCGGCTCGCCGACCGCCGCGAGCGCGCAGCCGAGTGAATCGAGCAGCAGACGCTTGCACTCGTGCGTGACCGTGGCGGGAAGCCGGGCGTAATCGCAGGAAGTCGTGAACTGCGCGAGCCGTTCGATGATCGTATTCGGCATGACGTGCTCCTCGGTTAAGGCGCTCCGCGCGAGGCGCGACTGGCGGACGGGTTCCGTTGCATTGTGTTGGCGATGCCGGGAGCGATCAATTTGTCGCTCGTGAAGCGAGCCTTCTCGGAACGTGAATCGAGCCGTGTTGCAACGCGCGCCCTTGGCCGGCTGGACCGTGCAGGCGAAGGCCGCCCGGGGCGCTTCTCGTTTCGTGAATCGTCACTTCACGAATCGACGCTTGGCCGCACGCACTGCGGGCCCTAGCTTGCACGAGAAGCAGGTCACGCACTCGCGCGTCGGTTCGTCGCTATCGACCCGACATCGGCAATGCCGCCCGCGCCATTGCCATCCCCGCTTACTTCGATGGAGATCCGCCATGACCCACAGTGTTCTCGTCGTGCTCACGAACGCGATGCCGGGCCGTGAACGCGAATTCAACGAGTGGTACACGAATGTGCACCTTCGCGAGGTGCTCGACATCCCGGGTTTCGTGGCCGCCCGGCGCTTCGAGCTTTCGCCCGCGCAAATGGGCGGCCGCGGCCCGCAGCGCTATCTGGCGATCTACGAAATCGAAGGCGACCCGGCAGCCGCCCTGGCGGCACTGAAGGCCGCCCGACGGGATTTGCAGATGAGCGACGCCCTCGACCCGAACGGGATCTCGCTCCAGATGTTCACCGCCATTTCGGAACGCGTCACGGCGGGATCGAAGCGGCCGATGGGCTGAATCGCAGCCGCTCGCCGTGGAGACCTGCGATTACGCGCCATCGACATGATCGAGATCGACGCGACATCGCCCCGCCGTGGGCCGCGCACCACGGACGATATTCATCGACGAGGAGGAACGCACGATGAATCACTCACTCGAAACGCTTGCCGAGGGTTTCGTAGTCCTGGAAACGCCGCGCTGGCGCGCGGACCGGCTGTGGATGTCGGATGTGTTCGGCAAGGCCGTGTACACGCTGAGCGAAAACGGCGAGCGGCAGATGATTGCGGGCGTGCCGAACCGGCCGGCCGGGATCAGCACCCTGCCCGATGGCGGTGTCGTCGTCGTGTCGATGGCCGACCGCAAGCTCATGCGCGTCGGCGAAGGCGGCACTCTCAGTGTGTATGCCGACCTGTCCTCGCTGGTGGCGCATGACTTGAACGACACCGTGTGCGATTCCCTCGGCAACATCTACGTCGGGAACTTCGGCTATGACCTGTTCAATCATGCCGGGCCCGGCCCGGCCGAGCTCGTCATGGTGACGCCGGCGCGTGGATGCGAGGTAGTCGCGACGGGCCTCGAGTTTCCGAACGGCATGGTGCTCACCCCGGACGAGCGGACGCTGATCGTCGCCGAGACTTTCGTCGGGCGGCTGACCGCCTTCGATCGCGCGCCGGACGGCCGTCTTTCCAGGCGCCGCGTCTGGGCCGCCTGCGACGAGCGTACCCCGGATGGGATCTGCCTCGACGCCGAAGGCGCGGTGTGGATGGCTTCCTTCCTCACCGGCGAGTTCGTACGCGTGCGTGAGGGCGGAGAAGTCACCGACGTCATCCTCGCCCCCGGCAAGCGCGCCATGGCCTGCACGCTCGGCGGCGCCGACGGCCGCACCCTCTTCTGCATGACTTTCGAAGGAACGCTCGAGGACATCATCGCCGGCCGCAAGCAGGCCAGGGTCGAGGTGTGCCGCGTGGAGGTGCCGGGATCCGGATCGCCTTGAGCAGCCACGCCGCAGAGAATGACGGGACGCGTCCCATCGTAGTGAGCGAATTGATTGGAGGCTGGGGTCGGAATCGAACCGGCGTCCACGGCTTTGCAGGCCGCTGCATGACCACTCTGCCACC
>JBFWSI010000640.1:0-2846 GCA_050248455.1 Gammaproteobacteria bacterium
GGCAGTTCCTGTCGATGATGGAGAAGCCCGACATCGATCACATCGAAGGCCTGTCGCCGGCCATCTCGATCGAGCAGAAGTCGACCTCGCACAACCCGCGCTCGACCGTCGGCACCATCACCGAGATCTACGACTACCTGCGCCTGATGTACGCGCGCGTCGGCGAGCCGCGCTGTCCCGATCACGACGAAGTCCTCGAAGCGCAGACGATCTCGCAGATGGTCGATCAGCTGCTCGAGCTGCCGGAAGGGACGCGGCTGATGATCGTCGCGCCCGTGATCAAGAGCCGCAAGGGCGAGCACCAGGGCGTGTTCGAGCAGCTCGCGCGCCAGGGCTATCTGCGCGCTGTCGTCGACGGCAACGTCGTCATGCTCGACGATCCGCCGAAGCTCGAGCTGAACAAGAAGCACGACATCGACGTCGTCGTCGACCGCGTGAAAATCGGCGGCGACCTGAAGCTGCGCCTCGCCGAGTCCTTCGAGACCGCGCTGAAGCTCGGCGAAGGCGTGGCCAAGGCGCAGTTCATCGACGATCCGAAGCGCGCCGAGCTGCTGTTCTCCTCGCGCTTCGCCTGCCCGCGCTGCGGCTACAGCATCAACGAACTCGAGCCGCGCCTGTTCTCGTTCAACAACCCCAGCGGCGCCTGCGGCGGCTGCGACGGCTTGGGCGTCATCCAGTTCTTCGATCCCGAGCGCGTGCTGACGCGCCCGTCGCTATCGCTGCCGGCGGGCGCGATCCACGGCTGGGATCGCCGCAACGCCTACTACTTCGAGCTGATCAAGGCGCTCGCGAAGCACTACAAATTCGACCTCGATACGCCCTTCGACAAGCTGCCGGCCGCGGTGCAGAAGGCGATCCTCCATGGCAGCGGCAAGGAGGAGATCGCGTTCACCTATCTCACCTCCGGCGGCCGCAACTACACGCGCAAGCATCCCTTCGAAGGCGTGCTGCCGAACATGGAGCGGCGCTACCGCGAGACGGAATCGCAGATGGTGCGCGAGGAGCTCGCACGCTTCCTCGGCGCCAAGCCCTGTCCCGAATGCAGGGGCATGCGGCTCAACCGCGCGGCGCGTCACGTCTTCATCGCCGACCGCGCGCTGCCGGAGATCACGCGCCTGCCGATTGGCGCCTGCCAGCGTTTCTTCGAGGAGCTCAAGCTCGCCGGCCAGCGCGGCGAGATCGCGGCGAAAATCATCAAGGAAGTGCGCCTCAGGCTGCAGTTCCTCGTCAACGTCGGGCTCGACTACCTGACGCTCGACCGCAGCGCCGAGACGCTGTCCGGCGGCGAGGCGCAGCGCATCCGGCTCGCGAGCCAGATCGGCGCCGGGCTCGTCGGCGTGATGTACATCCTCGACGAGCCGTCGATCGGCCTGCACCAGCGCGACAATGCGCGCTTGCTGGAGACGCTGAAGCACCTGCGCGATCTCGGCAACACGGTCATCGTCGTCGAGCACGACGAGGACGCGATCCGGCTCGCCGATCACGTCGTCGACATGGGACCCGGCGCCGGCGTGCACGGTGGGCGCGTCGTCGTGCAGGGCACGCCGGACGAGGTCGCGCGCTGCGCCGAGTCGCTGACGGGCCAGTACCTGTCGCGCCGGCGCGCAATCGAAGTGCCCGCGCGGCGCACGCCCGTCGATCCGCTGAAGCTCCTGAAACTGCTCGGCGCCTGCGGCAACAACCTGCGCGGCGTCGACGTCGAGATCCCGGTCGGGCTGATGGTCTGCGTGACGGGCGTGTCGGGCTCCGGCAAGTCGACCCTCGTCAACGACACGCTCTACCACCTGGCGGCGCGCGAGCTGAACGGCGCGAGCCTGGAGCCCGCGCCGTTCACGCGCGTCGACGGCCTCGAGCTCTTCGACAAGGTCGTCGACATCGATCAGAGCCCGATCGGCCGCACGCCGCGCTCGAACCCGGCGACCTATACGCAGCTCTTCACGCCGATCCGCGATCTCTTCGCCGCCGTGCCCGAGGCGCGCACGCGCGGCTACCAGCCCGGCCGTTTCAGCTTCAACGTCAAGGGCGGTCGCTGCGAGGCCTGCGAGGGCGACGGCGTGATCAAGGTCGAGATGCACTTCCTGCCCGACGTCTACGTCGCCTGCGACGTCTGCAAGGGCAAGCGCTACAACCGCGAGACGCTGGAGATCCTCTACAAGGGCAGGAACATCAGCGAAGTGCTGGACATGACGGTCGAGGAGGCGCACGGCTTCTTCTCCGCCGTGCCGATGATCGCGCCGAAGCTGCAGACCTTGATGGACGTCGGGCTCTCGTACATCCGGCTCGGCCAGAACGCGACGACGCTGTCCGGCGGCGAGGCGCAGCGCGTGAAGCTCGCGCGCGAGCTGTCCAAGCGCGACACCGGCAAGACGCTCTATATCCTCGACGAGCCGACGACGGGCCTGCACTTCTACGACATCGAGCAGCTGTTGAAGGTGCTGCACCGCCTGCGCGACCACGGCAACACCATCGTCGTCATCGAGCACAACCTCGACGTCATCAAGACCGCCGACTGGGTGATCGATCTCGGCCCCGAAGGCGGCGACGGCGGCGGCACGATCGTCGCCATCGGCACACCGGAAGACATCGCGGCCAACCCCGTCTCCTATACCGGCCAGTTCCTCGCGCCCTTGCTCGCTCCACCGGCGAAACCGAAGGCGCGGGCGAAGACCTCGAAGCGCTAGTCTTCTCGCCTATGCACCCTCAAACGCACTGGATTGGCCACAGAGAACACCGAGAACACAGAGGGGGAGAAGGAAGGGATTTTTCACGCGCGAGCATCGTGCCGAGATTCGCGTAGCGAAGATCTTCTCTCGATACCTCTGTGTTCTCGGTGTTCTCTGTGGCCA
>JBFWSI010000641.1:0-2846 GCA_050248455.1 Gammaproteobacteria bacterium
ACTACCGATCTGGAGGAAACGTGATGGATAACGGCGTCGTCATCGCGGGCATGGCCCGTACGCCGATGGGTGGCATGCAGGGCGTGTTCACGTCCGTGCCTGCGCCGAAACTCGGAGCGGCGGCCATCCGGGCCGCGCTCGAACGCGCGGGCATCAGGCCCGACGCGGTCGACGAGACGATCATGGGCTGCGTGCTGCCGGCCGGTCTCGGCCAGGCGCCGGCGCGCCAGGCATCGATCGATGCCGGCCTGCCGCTCGCCGTCGGCTGCACCACGATCAACAAGATGTGCGGCTCGGGCATGAAGGCCGTGATGCAGGGCTTCGACGCGATCGTCGCCGGCTCGTCCAGCGTCGTCGTCGCCGGCGGCATGGAAAGCATGACCATCGCGCCCTACCTGCTGCCGAAAGTCCGCGGCGGGCTGCGGCTGGGCCACGGCGAAGTGCTGGACCACATGTTCTTCGACGGCCTCGAAGATGCCTATGAGCGCGGTCGCCTGATGGGCACTTATGCCGAGGACTGCGCGCGCAAGTATTCCTTCAGTCGCCAGGCGCAGGACGAATACGCGATCACCTCGCTGACGCGCGCCCAGGAAGCGATCAAGTCCGGCGCGTTCAAGGCGGAAATCGTGCCCGTCACGCTGAAGGACGGCACGGTGGTCGATACCGACGAACAGCCGGGCAAGGCCAGGCTCGACAAGATCCCGCAGCTGAAGCCCGCGTTCGCGAAGGACGGCACGGTGACGGCGGCGAACTCGAGCTCGATTTCGGACGGCGCGGCCGCGGTGATCCTGACTTCGGCCGCGCAGGCGCAGACGCTCGGCGTGAAGCCGCTGGCGCGCATCCTCGCGCATTCGACGCATGCCCAGGAGCCGGGCTGGTTCACGACGGCGCCGGTGTCGGCGATCGCCAAGCTGATGAAGAAGGTCGGCTGGTCGGTGTCCGACGTCGACCTCTTCGAAGTCAACGAAGCCTTCGCGGTGGTCGCGATGGCGGCGATGAACGAGCTCGCGATCCCGTACGAGAAGCTCAACATTCGCGGCGGTGCCTGCGCGCTGGGCCATCCGGTCGGTGCCTCGGGCGCGCGCATCATCGTCACGCTCGCGCACGCGCTGCGCGACAAGGGCTTGAAGCGCGGCGTCGCGAGCCTGTGCATCGGCGGCGGTGAAGCGACCGCAGTCGCGATCGAGCTGCTGTAAACCTCCGCTGCGGCCGGCCTCGGCGCCGTCGAGGCCGGCCGCGCGCGACTCTTTCGTCCGCCCTCAGGCCTTCGCGCTGGGACGCGCGGCCATCGCCGCGTGCCAGCGCGCGAGCGCCGCGTGGCGCGCTTCCGGCTTGACCTCGACCCAGCCCGCGAACTCGACGGTGACGAAGGCCGTGATGTCGGCGACCGTGAAGGCCTGGCCGACCATGTACTCGCTCGTTGCGAGGTGGGCGTCGAGATCGTCGAGGAAGGCGCGGGCGCGCGCCTTGCCGCGCTCGACCAGCGCCGGGATCTGCGCGTAGTTGCGCGGACCGGGCAGCCCGCGGTCCGCGAAGCGCTCGACCGAGTTGCGCAGCGCCTCGGCGACGGCGAGAAACCCCTCCAGCTCGGCGCGTCGCGACCACATCTCGATGAAGGCCTGCTCGCGCGGGTTCGTGCCGAACAGCGGCGGGCTCGGGTGCAGCGCCTCGAAGTAGCGGCAGATGGCCATGGTCTCGGTCAGCAGCGTGCCGTCGTCGAGCACCAGCGCCGGCACGATCATGTTCGGATTGTCGCGCCTGAATTCCTCGCGGAACTGCTCGCCCTGGCGCAGGTTGACCTGCACGGTGGGCAGCGTGAGTCCTTTCTCGGCGAGAAACATCCGCACGCGGCGCGGGTTCGGGGCGAGCTCGAAATCGTAGAGTTTCATCGGACCTCCAGGGGCACATCGCAAGGGGGGGCCGGGTATCATAGCGGCAACGGACGGTCGCAGCGGGCGGCCGCGGGGCGGGCGGCGCCGCGGCGCCATTGATTGCGAGGGGGATTCCATGCAGGTGCAGGGCAAGGTGGCAATCGTGACCGGCGGCGCGTCCGGCCTCGGGCGCGCGACGGTCGAAGCGCTGGTCGCCGCGGGCGCGAGGGTGGCCATCCTCGATCTCGGCGACGATCTCGGCCACGCGCTCGCGCAGCAGCTGGGGCCGGCGGCGATCTATCGTCACGTCGACGTGACGAAGGAGGACGATGTCAAGGCCGCGATCGCGGCGACGATGGAGGCCTTCGGCGCCGTCCACATTTGCATCAACTGCGCCGGCATCGGCAGCGCGGCCAAGACCGTCGGCAAGGGCGAGCCCCATCCGCTCGAGCAGTTCCAGCGCATCGTCAACGTCAATCTCATCGGCACCTTCAACGTGCTGCGGCTCGCCGCGGTCGAAATGACGAAGAACGCGCCGGAAGGCGACAGCGGGGAGCGCGGCGTCATCATCAACACGGCCTCGATCGCGGCCTGGGACGGCCAGATGGGACAGGCAGCCTACGGCGCGAGCAAGGCCGGCGTCGTCGGCCTGTCGCTGCCGGTCGCGCGCGATCTCGCCCGTGACGGCATCCGCTGCAACTGCATCGCACCGGGCCTGTTCGAGACGCCGATGATGCGTGGGCTGCCGGACAAGGTGCGCGAAGGCATCCAGCAGCAGATCGAATATCCGAAGCGCTTCGGCATGCCCTCGGAGTACGCGAAGCTCGCGCTCGCGATCATCGACAATCCCTATCTCAACGGCGAAGCGCTGCGGCTCGATGCCGCGAGCCGCCTGCCGCCGCGCTGAGCAGAGCCGTGGCGCGCGCGTCCGTCGAAGCCGGCCGCTGTCACTGGGCCTTGCCCGCGCAGACGGGC
>JBFWSI010000642.1:0-2845 GCA_050248455.1 Gammaproteobacteria bacterium
CCTTCCGGGAACTTGGCCAGCGCGTCGGCGAGGTTTTCGGCTTCGAGCGGGAATTGCACCGGGAGGGGGCCCATCTGCGTCATCAGCGTGGTGTCGCCGATGTAATGCGTCGGTCGCGAGGGATCGGCGGAGCCGTCCAGCTTCACCGGGATCAGGACCCGCACCGAGGCGGCGCGGAGATCGGTGTACGACTCTTCCCGGTAGAGGTTGTCGACGTCGACCGTCATCGAATCGGCCTGCTGTGGGGCTCGGCTGGACATGGCGAACTTCCTCGAATGTGATGGTCGCCATGTTAAGGACTGTGTCCCGGAGTGTCACGGCAGCGGGACGGATCGAGGCGCTGTCTCCCCGGGTTACCGCCGCGTTCCAAGGTATCCGCCCGTTTTCGGCAGTATCTCCCGTCATGCCCGCGCAAAGCCTGCCCCCGCGAAAGCGGGGGCGGGCATCCACGCAATTCTCGGACCTCATGGCCGGGCCGCGATGACATCGGACGGAGACGCCGTGCCGGGCGTGGATTCCCGCTTGCGCGGGAATGACGGGCTCGTGGATCACTTCGTATAGTCATAAGTGGGGACACTTCAGCGCTACGCTGTACCCGGGCTACGCAAGTTTTCGCCCATGCCGTCGCAAATTCCTGACCGCCTTGCGCTTTGTAACATGCCGGGCGGCGATGCCCGTGTGTAGAATGCTGCCCTGCGAGGACCTTAGCCCGCGAAGCACCGCCGCTTCGCGCGTCAGCATGGAGTAGTGATGCGAATTCTGGTCACCGGCGCGGCCGGCTTCATCGGTGCCCGTCTCAGTGAAAGGCTGCTGGAGCGGGGCGACGAGGTGGTCGGCGTCGACAATCTCAACGACTATTACGACCCCGCGCTGAAGCAGGCCCGACTCGCCCGCCTGACGCCCCGCGTCGGCTTCGAATTCCACAAGGTCGACATCGCCGATCGGCCGGCCATCGCCGCCGCCTTCGCGGCCGCGCGGCCGACCCGCGTCGTCAACCTCGCCGCCCAGGCCGGCGTGCGCTATTCGATCGAGAATCCGCACGCCTACGTCGACGCCAACGTCGTCGGCTTCGTGAACATCCTCGAAGCCTGCCGCGCGCTGAACGTCGAGCATCTCGTGTACGCGTCGACGAGCTCGGTCTACGGCGCGAACACGCGGATGCCGTTCTCGGTCCACGACAACGTCGATCATCCGCTGTCGCTGTACGCGGCGACCAAGAAGGCGAACGAGCTGATGGCGCACACCTACAGCGCGCTGTTCGGGCTGCCGACGACGGGCCTGCGCTTCTTCACGGTCTACGGCCCGTGGGGCCGGCCGGACATGTCGCTGTTCATGTTCACGAAGAAGATCCTCGCCAATGAGCCGATCGACGTCTTCAACTACGGCAACCATCGCCGCGATTTCACCTATGTCGACGACATCGTCGAAGGCGTGATCCGCGCGCTCGATCGCGTCGCGACGCCGAACCCGGACTGGTCCAGCGACGATCCGGATCCCGGCACCGCGGCCGTGCCTTACCGCCTCTACAACATCGGCGCCAACCGGCCCGTGCCCCTGATGGATTTCATCGGCACGCTGGAGCAGTGTCTCGGCATCGAGGCGCAGAAGAACTTCCTGCCGCTGCAGCCCGGCGACGTGCCCGATACCTATGCCGACGTGACCGCGCTGGTCGACGACGTCGGCTATCGCCCGTCGACCCCGATCGCGGTCGGCATCGCGAACTTCGTCTCCTGGTATAAAGAGTATTACCGCATCCCATGACTACGCATCACCGGAAAGTCTCGGTCGTCGGCCTCGGTTACGTCGGCCTGCCGGTCGCCGTCGCCTTCGGCAAGCAGTCGCACTGCATCGGCTTCGACATCAACGAGCACCGCATCGCCGAGCTGAAGCGCGGCGAGGACAGCACGCTCGAGGTCGAGCCGGCCGATCTGAAGGCGGCCAACATCAGCTTCACCGCCGACCCCGCGGTGCTGGCGCAGGCCGACTTCCACATCGTCGCGGTGCCGACGCCGATCGACCATGCGAAGCGCCCCGACATGACGCCGGTGCTCAAGGCCTCGCAGACCGTCGGCAAGGTGCTCAAGCGCGGCGACATCGTGGTCTACGAGTCGACGGTCTATCCCGGCGCGACCGAGGAAGACTGCGTGCCCGTGCTCGAACGGCAGTCGGGGCTCAAATGCGGCGTCGACTTCTTCGTCGGCTACTCGCCCGAGCGCATCAATCCCGGCGACAAGGAGCACACCTTCACGAAGATCACGAAGGTGGTGTCCGGGCAGACGCCGGAAATCCTCGACATCGTCGCGCGCGTCTACGAGAGCGTGGTGACCGCGGGCGTGCACCGCGCGTCGACGATCAAGGTCGCGGAGTCCGCGAAGGTCATCGAGAACACGCAGCGCGATCTCAACATCGCGCTGATGAACGAGCTGGCGCTGATCTTCCAGCGTCTCGGCATCGACACCCGCGACGTGCTCGCCGCGGCGGGCACCAAGTGGAACTTCCTGAAGTTCGATCCGGGCCTCGTCGGCGGTCACTGCATCGGTGTCGATCCCTACTATCTGACGCATCGCGCGCAGGTCGCGGGCTACATCCCAGAGGTGATCCTCGCCGGCCGCAGCATCAACGACAACATGGGCCGCTATGTCGCGCAGCAGCTCGTGAAGCTGATGATCCAGCACGGCAGCCCGGTGAAGGGCGCGACGATCACGGTGCTCGGCTTCACCTTCAAGGAAGACGTGCCCGATCTGCGCAATACGCGCGTGATCGACATCATCGAAGAGCTGCGCGACTACGGCGCGAACGTGCAGATCCACGACCCCTGCGCGCACGTAGAGGAAGCGCACGAGGA
>JBFWSI010000643.1:0-2838 GCA_050248455.1 Gammaproteobacteria bacterium
GGCGTCCACCGCTTGCGTGAATGGCGCCGGGAGACCGGCCCTTGCGGAGGAAGGCGGCATGCATTAACCGAAATGCGCCGAGCGCGATGCGTGATATCCACGACATAGCCGCGCCGTGAAGCACGCGTCCGTCCGGATCGGCGCCTGCGCGACGAGGGCGCCGGGAAGGGCGGATCCGAGCCGGCGCGCCCGTGCGACGCGCCGGCTCTAGCGGCTACGCCGCGCGTCGTCGCTGCCAGGCCAGACCGACGAGGGCGCTACCCAGCAGCCAGGCGGCCGCCGGCACCGGCACCGGCGCGGGCGCGGTCAGGAAGCCGCGGATCTCGCCGCCCGGGTAGAGCTCGGTGTGGACGTTGAAGTACGCGGTGCCGGCATTCAAGCCCGCCAGCAGCGCGTTGAACGCGTCGCTGAGGTTGCCGCCGTTCGCGGTGACGAACGCCGGGTTGTAGCTGGCCGCGGCGCTCATGTCGAAGGTCGCATCGAAGGTGCCCGTCATCACGCCGAGCGGAAAGCCCGGGAAGCTCGGCACGGCCGTCGCGACGCCCGCCGGCCCCGTGCCGGGTGTGGAGGTGCAGCAGTGGATGTGGGCGGCGGCGGTCGGGCTTTCGAGGCCGGCGAAGATCGACTGCACGCGCATCGTCAGGAGATCGAGATCGACCGTCACGATCGCCGCCCCTATGCCCGGCGAGTCGTTGGGTAGCACTTCCTCAGCCCCCGTAAGCGTCGCGCTGTAGATGAGCGTGTGCGCCGAGGCGGCGATGCTGACACCCAGCAGCATCGCGCAGGACAAGAGTCGCAGTATCGTCGACATGATGGTTCTCCCTGAATGAGATGGTGAGGTTCCGACACGGTGCCGCCCTTGCAGCCCGCACCACCGCGTGGGTTCCGCGCGGCGTCGTGCCGGTTGCGCCCGCGGCCTTCGCGCTTCACCCGCCGCCGTGTCGGTGCCCCTCACCCGCCGCGACACACCGGCGGCAGCGCTGCCGCCAAACTCGGTCCGGGCGTCGCATGTGGCGCTGCGATGCGCGCGGCTGCAGTCCGGCCGTGAGCTGCTAGAGTTCCAGCGGGCGTACAGCAAGGGATCTCGACGCATGAGCACGGTGCTCTGGGCCAACGTCCTCGTCGACGGCAAGGTGAAGTCCCAGCAGGCCGACCACGCCGCGCTGTACCGTCATGCGAAGAAGCTCGACGCGCTCACGCGCGCGCTCGCCCTGCCGCCCTTCGAGTCGCTCTGCGACACGACCGATCTGCGTTTCAACGTCGAGAACCTGGAACTGCCGGCCGGCATGACGAGCACCGACGAACTGATGGCCATGCAGGGCGCCTGGCTGCCGATCGCCGAAGCGATCCGCCTGCTCACCGCGCTGCGCGATCACGTCGAGACGACGAAACCGCGCTTCGGCCTGCTCGGCAACCAGCAGCCGGAGGTGCTCCGCGAGCTCGACGAGGCGCTCGCCTTCGCGACCGCCGAAGCCGCGCAGGCCAGCCGCTTCAATTTCTCGATCGTGATGTGAGACGCGAGGGCCGGTCGCGTCGGTTTCGTACAGGTCCTCGCGCACGCGCCCGAAGTGTTCAAGCGCTTCATCGACTTCTACTTCGATCTCGAGCTGCGGACGCGTGGCGCCGTCGATGGCCAGATCACCGAGCTCGCGCGCCTGATGGTCGCGCGACAGAACAACTGCGGTCTTTGAATCGACGCCCGCCTCGCGGTCGCGCGGCAGGACGGTTTGGCGGAAGATGAAGATCGCGGAGATTCCGCGCTACCGCACGAGCACCAAGCTCAGTGCACGTGAAGAAGCGGCGATCCGCTATGCGGAGGTACTGGCCGGCAACCACCACAGCGCGGACCGGGCGCTGCTCGACGAGCTTCGACAGCATTTCACCGAAAGCGAAATCGTCGCTCTCGGCCTGCGGATCGTGACCTTCGTCGGTTACGGCCGCCTGATCTACGTCCTCGGCCTCGAGATCGGAGGCACCTGCCCGATGCCACCGCCGAGAACGGCGCAGTGAGATCCGGCGAGCTCGACGCGGATCCCGAGGCAGGCGCTGCGCGGGGATGACGGATACGGCAGTTTCGTAGCCCGGATGAGCGTAGCGAATCCGGGATCGGCGCCTCTTCGCGCTCAGACGTTCGAGCAAGCCCGACACCGTGAACGGCGAGCACGGTAAGAATTCCTTGCGCATCGGACCTGCCGGATCCCGGAGTCGCGGCGCGCATCGGGTGGGCTACGAATCCGCGTCCGCGCGCCGGTTGCGCAGGACGCGCCGGCGATCGATCCTGCGACGCGTGCGCACACGCGCAGGCAGAGGAGTGAGCGCGATGCCGGAACCCGTACAGACCGTCACGGCCATCCGCCCCGAGCATGCGGTGACGACCACCCAGCAGCTGCCGTATTTCGTCGGCATTTCCGGCCGCACGGTGAATGCGCAGGGCTTGTCGATGCATCTCGTCGTCATCCCGCCCGGCGCCCGCGCGCGGCCGCATCGCCATCTCGGTTACGAGACGGGGATCTACGTGCTCGCCGGGCGCGTGCTGACGCGCTGGGGCGAGCGGCTCGAGCACGAGACCGTCAGCGAGGCCGGCGACTTCCTGTTCGTGCCGCCGGGGATCCCGCACGAGGCGATCAATCTCAGCGACAGCGAGCCGGCGCGCGCAGTCGTCGCGCGCAATCATCCCGCCGAGCAGGATCTCGTCGAAGCCTACGTGCCGCCCGCATGAACGTGCCGCTCAGCCATCGTCTCGCGCGACGCGAGGATCTCCCGGCCCTGCGCGCGCGGATGGAGCGCGCGATCGGCGAGCTGCAGCAGCCGTTCCTGTCGGCCGCGCAGATCGCAGCG
>JBFWSI010000644.1:0-2838 GCA_050248455.1 Gammaproteobacteria bacterium
ACTCGCGATGCGCAAACTGGGCCTCCTGCAGTTCACCGACGGCGTCGATGGCGCCACGCTCACCGCGCACGCCCGCCGCGTCGAAGGCCTCGGCTACGACACGCTGTGGATCCCCGAAGTGTTCGGGCGCGAACCCGTCGCGACCTGCGCCTGGCTGCTCGCGAAGACCGAGCGCATGCGCATCGGCACCGGCATCCTCAACGTCTACGTCCGCGATGCGCACGCCGCGGCGCAGACCGCCAATACGCTCGCCGAGATCGCGGACGGGCGCTTCACGCTGGGATTGGGCGTATCGCATCCGGTGCTGGTCGAGCCGCGCGGCCATCGTTTCGAGCCGCCCGCGCGCAAGATGCGCCACTATCTTGAGGCGCTGCGCACGGTGAAGGTCGATGGCGTGCCTGCATCGCGCCCGGCGCCCGTCGTCGTCGCGGGACATGGGCCGCAGTTGACGAAAGTCGCGGCCGAGCTCGCCGACGGGCTCTTCCTGTACCTGCAGCCGGTGGAGAAAGTGGCGCAGGCGCGCCGGCTGCTCGGCCCGGACAAGGAACTGCACGCGGTGGTGCGCACGGTGCTATGCCCGGACCGGCAGCGCGCCCGCCGAATTGCGCGCGCCGCGCTCGGCTTCTACGTCCAGCTGCCCGCGTATCACCGCGCCTGGCAGGCCGCGGGCTTCACGGAAGCCGACTATGCGAACGGCGGCAGCGAGCGGCTGCTCGACACCATCGCGCCGTCCGGCGACGCCGACGCGCTGCACGCCGTGATCGATCGCTACTTCGCGGCCGGCGCCTCGCACGTCAGCCTCTACCCGATCCATCCCGACGACGACTACGACCCCGGCCGCGCCGGCGGCCTGCTGTGGGACTGGGCGACCTTGGAAGCCCTGGCGCCCGCGAATTTCCCGGCATCCCGCAGCCCTGGTGCGGCGTAGCGGAACCCGGGATCGTCGAGCAGAGAGTGGGACGCCGAATCCCGGGTTACGCGCTGCGCGCGCCACCCACTTGGGCTACGAAGAGGAATGGAGCGACGCTCGCTCCGAGAGCACGACGCGCGCCGCCGGGCCCTTGTCGGGGCCGCCCGGCGGCGCGCCGGGCGAAACGGTTGTGGTGAGCGTAGGCGCGGCGCGCGGCGCGAGCGGCTTGGGCCGCGGAATGACGCGGTTGCGGCCGCTGTGCTTGGCTTCGTACATCGCGCGATCCGCGCCGCCGATCAGCTGGTCGAGCGTCTCGGGACCGCCGGGCTCGGCGCTCATCGCGCCGATGCTGACGGTCACGCGCACCATTTCGCGCTCGACGCGGATCGGGATCTGCTCGATCGCGACGCGAATGCGCTCGGCGGTGTTGACCGCGCTGTCGAGCCGCGTGCCGGGCAGCACGACGAGAAACTCCTCGCCGCCGTAGCGACCGACGCTGTCGACCTCGCGCAACGCGCTGCGCACGATGCCCGCGACCCGGCGCAGGACCTGATCGCCGGCGAGATGGCCGAGCCGATCGTTGACCTGCTTGAAGTGATCGACGTCGATCATCAGCACCGAGAACACCGAGCCGTAACGCTGGAACTCCGCGTAGCGGCGCCCCAGCTCGGTCATGATGCCGACGCGGTTGAGGATTTGCGTCAGCGGATCGGATTCGGCGAGATGGCGCAGCGCCGCCTCCAGCTCGTGCTGGGCATTCAGGTAGTGGTAGGCCATGCCGGCGATGGCCCAGATGACGAACATCGCGAGCCCACGGTTGATGAGCCCGACGGCGTCGCTGTCCAGCGAGGGATTCAACAGCCAGCCGAGGATCAGCAGCACCGAGCTGGTACAGGCGTAGGCGAGCACCATGCGCCGCGCGCGGGCGAGCAGGCCGAAGAGGACGACGGTGGTGTAGAGCACGCCGACGAGCACGTCCGAGGCGTAGTGGACGTCGAGCGAGAAATAGACGGCGCTGCTGATGACCCCGAGGATCACTGCGCAGATCGTCGCCGCGTTGGTCGATAAGCTTCTGAGCATCCATTCCCGGCCCGCTTCCACGCGAGCCGCCCCGCCTCATTGCATGCCTGCAAGTGAAGTGCATCCTGCGCGCCGTTGCGGTCGGCGCACATGACCACCGGGTCGTCCTGCGACAATGTTCACACAAACGTTTACATTTGGGCAGCCCATGTGTTCCGGCGCCGGCGTAACGGCCGCGCGGACGTCGACGTCGCGCCGCTCGAGGAGGAGCTGCATGCCCGAGCCTACACGCCTCCATGCTCGTCAGGCCGACATCACGACGCTCGCGATCGACGCCATCGTCAACGCGGCGAACGAGCGCCTGCTGGGCGGGGGCGGCGTCGACGGCGCGATCCACCGCGCGGCCGGCCCCGAGCTGCTCGCGGCCTGCCGGCGCCACGGCGGTTGCCCGACCGGCGAGGCGCGGCTGACGCCGGGCTTCGGCCTGCCTGCGCGCTGGGTCATCCACACCGTGGGGCCGGTGTGGCAGGGCGGCGCGGCGAACGAGCCGGCGCTGCTTGCGAGCTGCTATCGGTCTTCGCTCGCGCTGGCGCGTGAGGCCGGTGCCGGCCGCGTGGCCTTCCCGAGCATCAGCACGGGTGTCTACGGCTATCCGATCGCGCTGGCAGCGCCGCTCGCGATCGCCACGGTGCGCGCGGCCTGCGCCGCCTTCGAAGGCGTGGAGGAAGTGCTGTTCTGCTGTTTTTCGGCGGCCGACCTCGCGGTCTACCGCGCGGCGCTCGCCGCCGGCGCCTGAGCCGTCGCCGGCGCAGGCGGTTCGCTTTCCTTACTTGCGCAGCGCGCGGCGCCTGATCGTGCCGCACGCGGGCGTCGGCAGCTCGGCGAGGTTCTCCACTTCGCGCGGCCGC
>JBFWSI010000645.1:0-2837 GCA_050248455.1 Gammaproteobacteria bacterium
ACTCGATGCCGATGGCTGGCGCCGACGCTGAGGAAGCTCCGGGCAATCCTTTTTCGTTCTCCGTGGCTATATAGCTGAGCGCAAATACGCGCCACTGCGTGTTGTTTACCGTCATTCCCGCGCAAGCGGGAATCCACGCCGGACGATCAGGCCTCCGTCGGGCGGTTCCTCTTTTTCCGCGCTGGACGCCGGGAGAGTGCGTGGATGCCCGCTGGCGCGGGCATGACGTCGGAGGTTCCTACACGGGCATACGCTATCGAACTGCCAGTGGAGTGGATTTGCGCTCAGCCATATAGCCACGGAGAACACAGACATGACGTCGGAGGTTTCTACACGGGTATACGCTATCGAACCGCCAGTGGAGTGGATTTGCGCTCAGCTATATAGCCACGGAGAACACAGAGAACACGGGGAAGAAAAGGATGGACGGAGAGCCGCTGCTTCAGCCATCGATCGTGAAGCACGCGCATCGCCCTCGACGATGAAGAGGGGTATGGACTGATGCCCGTCCCTGTCTTCCCATGTTCTCCGTAGATATAGCTGAGCGCAAATACGCTCCCCTGCGTGTTGTGTGCCGTCATTCCCGCGGAAGCGGGAATCCACGCCGGACGAGGAGGTCTCCGGCGGGCGATTCTTGTTGGACGCCGGGGGAGTGCGTGGATGCCCGCTGGCGCGGGCATGACGCAGGAGCTTCCTGCACGGGCATACGCTATCGGACAGCCGGTGGCGTGTATTCACGCTCAGTCACATAGATTGATCAGCGCTCGACGCGGCACTACGCTCCTTCCGGGCTACGAAGCAGAACGTAGCTTCGTCAGCCCGAGCTACGCGCCGTTTCACCTGACACCGTAAGTATCGAGAAACGCGCGCAAGAGGCCGGCATCGCAGTCGAGCGCGCGGCGCTGGCGCAGGGCCTCGAGCAGCGCGTAGGCGCGCGGCACGAGCGGGCGTTCGAGATCGAGCGTCATGAAATCGGCGACGTCGAAGGGCAGCTTGCGCGCGGCGAGCCAGTGCGCGAAGGGGACGAGGCCGGGCTCGATAGCGAGGCCCACCGGCTGCGCGCCGGGCGCGAAGATCTTCAGCAGGCCGCCGCGCGGCGAGGATTCGGCGACGAGCTGCACCTGCGGCGGCACGGCGAACAGCGGATCGTCTTCGAGCGCGACGTCGGGCACCACCGTGTAGCGATCCTCCGGCACCTCGAGCGCGATTTCGGGCCGTTCGGGGCTCCAGAAGCCGCGCGCCGGACGCGGGAAGAAGATGCGCGTCGCGTCGGACAGCCATGCGCCCCACCAGCTGAAGGTGCTGTTCGCGATCGCGATCTGCGAGGCGCGCGTCAGCAGGCGCAAGGTCGCGACGGCGTCGAGATCGAGATAGATCGGCGCAAAACGCGCGAGCCGCGCGCGGGTCGCTTCGTCGATGCCGAGCCCGCAGACGTAGACGCGCTCGAAGGCATGGCCTTCGAGAATCTCCTCGTAGAAGCGCAGCGAGAGCAGGCGCCCGAGCACGCGCATGTCGTAGGAACGGCGAAGGTGGATCACGAGGTCGCGCGGCCCGGGCCGCGGATCCCCGGCCGCCGGCGTCATCGCGAACCAGCGCCGCAGGCGCTCGCGATACGGCAGGTAGTATTCGCTGCGCTGGAAATAGCCGCGCAGCACGATGCGGTAGTCGCGCCCGTGGCGCAGCAGCCAGCCGAAGTTGATGCCGTGGCCGTTCCACTGCAGCTGCTCGCCGGTGACGTGCCGGTACTCGGGCGCGGCGATTTCGCGCCCGGGCAAGGCCAGGTGCACGTCGGCGAAGGACTCGGTGAGCTGCCACAGCCGATCGCGGATGCCGGAGGCGTCCTCGACCCGCGCAAAGCCGGGCCGCCCGGCCGGCGCGACGCAGTGGAGCGCGAGGTCGAGCTCCTCGGCGAGCACGCGGCCGAGGGCATACTGGAACAGGTTGTTGCCGAGATGGCCGAGGAAACGGAGCTCGACGCTCATCGGGGCGGGCTCGCGGCGGGCTGCGCTATCATGAGTGACATCTTAAGGACATTCCGACCAGGGCGATCCCATGCGCGAACAAACCCTCGAGCTCATCCGCCGCTACTACGCGGCCTTCAACGCCGGCGACATGACGGCCTTTCTCGCGCTGCTGACCGACGACGTCGCGCACGACATCAACCAGGGCGAGCGCGAAACCGGCAAGGACGCCTTCGCGAAGTTCATGCAGCACATGAACCGCTGCTATCGCGAGCAGCTCGTCGACTTCACGATCATGGCGAACGACGCCGGCGATCGCGCCGCCGCGGAGTTCGTCGTGCTCGGCGAATACCTCGCGAGCGACGAAGGCCTGCCGCCAGCAAGAGGTCAACGCTACCGCCTGCCGGCCGGCGCGTTCTTCGACGTGCGCGACGGCAAGGTCGCGCGTGTGACCAATTATTACAACCTGCCCGACTGGATCGCGCAGGTCGGCGGCTGAGGCGATGACGGAGGCGATCGACATCCGCCTCCTGAGCGGCGCGACGCCGGCACTGCGCGACTACGTGCCGGATCTCGCGCGCCTGCGCATCACCGTGTTCCGCGAGTTTCCGTATCTCTACGACGGCACGCCCGAGTACGAAGAGAAGTACCTGCAGACCTATCTCGACTGCGCCGAGAGCGTCGTCGTGCTCGCCCTCGACGGCGAGCGCGTGATCGGCGCGTCGACCGGCCTGCCGCTGGCCCACGAGGCCGGGGAGTTCAAGCGCCCCTTCGTCGCCGCCGGGCTCGATCCGGCCCGCATCTTCTATTGCGGCGAGTCCGTGCTGCTGCCGGCCTATCGCGGGCGCGGGCTCTACAAGCAGTTCTTCGCCGGCC
>JBFWSI010000646.1:0-2834 GCA_050248455.1 Gammaproteobacteria bacterium
GATCAAGGCGTCCGCTTCACGCGCCGGCACCACCGCCAGCATGCCGAGGCCGCAGTTGAAGGTACGCAGCATCTCGGCGTCGGCGACGGGGCCATGTTCGCGCAACCATTGAAAGACGGGCGGCAGCGTCCAGCAGTCGAGATCGATTTCGGCGTACATGCCCTCGGGCAGCACGCGCGGCAGATTGTCGGTGATGCCGCCGCCGGTGATGTGGGCGAGGCCGCGGATCTCGTGCTTCGCTATCGCGGCGAGCAGGGCCTTGACATAGATGCGCGTCGGCGCGAGCAGCGCCGCGGCGAGCGGCCGGCCGTCGAGCGCGGCGGCCAGATCGGCGCCGCTTTTCGCCAGGATCCGACGCACCAGCGAATAGCCGTTCGAATGCACGCCGCTCGAGGCGAGGCCGACGATTGCATCGCCCGCCGCGATGCGGCTGCCGTCGATCAGCCTGCCGGCATCGACGATGCCGACGGTGAAGCCGGCGAGATCGTAGTGGCCGGGGGCATACATGTCCGGCATCTCGGCCGTCTCGCCGCCG
Organism: Gammaproteobacteria bacterium; assembly: GCA_050248455.1. Lineage (GTDB taxonomy): Bacteria > Pseudomonadota > Gammaproteobacteria. Next base: position 536 of record JBFWSI010000646.1, read on the forward strand.
AGCAGCGCCGCGTGGGCCTGGCGGCAGCCTTCGGCGATGCCCTCGATGACCGCCGCGGCGACCGCGACGTCGAGCTTGCCGGTCGCGAAGTAGTCGAGGAAGAACAGCGGTTCGGCGCCCTGCACGACGACGTCGTTGACGCACATCGCGACGAGGTCGATGCCGATCGTGTCGTGGCGATCGAGATCGATCGCGAGCTTCAGCTTGGTGCCGACGCCATCGGTCGAGGACACGAGAATCGGCCGTTCGTACTTCGCCTTGGCGAGCTCGAACAGGCCGCCGAAGCCGCCGAGGCCGCCGACGACGCCGTCGCGGACAGTCGACTTGGCGAAGGGATTGATGCGTTCGACCAACGCGGCGCCGCTGTCGATGTCGACGCCGGCGTCGCGATAACTCAAGGTGTCGCGGGTGCTCATGGCGGGCATGGTAAGGCCCGCGTCCGATAGCGTAAACCGTGGATTCGACGACACTTCCCTTGACTTCAAAATCCCCTTTCGCATAGCGTCCCGGCATGTTTCGCACCCCCCTTCGGCCGCCGGCCCTGGCTGCGCTACTGCTGCTGGTGCTCGCCGTCGCGTGGGTGCCCGTCGCGCATGCCGCCACCGTCGGCGGTCTCTACAGCGCCGTCGTCTCCGTCGCCGATCGCAGCGCCGCGGAGTCCGAGCGCGGCGTCGCGCGTGCGCTGGCGGTGGTGCTGAAGAAGGTCACCGGCCGCAGCGACATCCTCGACGCAGCGGCCGGCCGCGCGCTGCTCGGCAACGCACAGCGCTACGTCACCGTCATCGGCCACGAGGCCGGCGGCAACGACGTCGACGGCTGGCGCCTGCGGGTCGATTTCGATGCCCGCGCCGTCGCCGGCGCGCTGCGTGAACGCGGCGTGGTGCTGTGGGGACAGCAGCGGCCGCAGACCTATGCATGGATCCTGCTCGACGACGCCGACGGCCGTCGCTTCGTGCCCGACGAGAAGTATCCCGAGCTGCGCGAGGCCGTGGACGCACAGGCCGTCGAACGTGCGATTCCGCTCGCGCGTGGCGGCGTCGATCCCGCGCTCGCGGCGGGTCTCGCGAGCCTGCCGGCGGAAGAGCTGCTCACTGCGCTCGTCGGCGACGCCGCGCCGCCCGCCGAAACGCCCGCGTCACCGACGCCCGTCGTCGCCAGCCCCGTGCAGCCGCCGAAACTCGGCGGCGTGCTGAGCTCGACCGACGGCCTCGCCTGGCAGGGCCGTTGGCGCATCGTGATCGACGGCGAAGTCACCGAGTTCGAAACCACCGGCGACTCGCCGCACGCCGCTGCGACGGCCGGCATCGAGCGCGCGGCCGATGCGCTGGGCGCGCACTTCGCGAACCCGGCCGTGTTCGGCGGCGTTGTCGCGGCCTTTGCGCTGACGGTGCAGGGCGTGCAGTCGGCCGGCGACTACGGCCGCGCGTTCAGCCTGCTGCGCGGGCTCGACACGGTGACCGCGCTGGGCGTGCAGCGCGTGACGGGCCACGAGGTGCTGTTCCAGGTGTCCGCGCGCGGCGGCTTGCCGGCGGTCGCCGAGAGCCTGCGTCTGACCTCGACGCTGCTGCCCGTCGCCGACGCGCCCGCGACCTACGTGCTCGCGCACTGAGCCCGCGATGGCGGCCCTCATCCTGACCGACTCGCAGAAGTGGCTCGTGCTCGCGCTGGTCGCCGGCACGGCCTGGCTGCTGTATTTGCTCGCACCGGTGCTGACGCCCTTCGTCGTCAGCGCGCTGCTCGCCTATCTCGGCGATCCGCTGGTCGATCGCCTGCAGCGGCGAGGCCTGTCGCGCACGCTGTCGGTGTGCGTAGTCTTCGTCACGATGTTCCTCGCGGCGCTGCTCGCGCTGCTCGTGTTCATTCCGGCGCTCGAACACCAGATCGCCGTGCTGATCGGCAAGCTGCCGACCGTGCTCGGCTGGGCCCAGGAGCGGCTGCTGCCCTGGCTCGAACAGCGCTTCGGCGTCGCGCTCGATCTCGATCCCGCGCAGTTGAAGGAGCACCTCACCGCGCACTGGCAGGAGATCTCGAAGCTCGCGCGCGGGCTCGTGCTGCAGCTCGGCCGCTCGGGACAGGCGCTGCTCGGCTGGGTCAGCTTCGTGGTGCTGGTGCCGGTCGTCACCTTCTACCTGCTGCGCGACTGGGACGAGCTCGTCGCCAACGTGCGCGAGCTGCTGCCGCGGCCGATCGAGCCGCGCGTCTCGCAGCTCGCGCGCGAGATCGACGCCGTGCTCGCCGAGTTCCTGCGCGGCCAGCTGACGGTGATGGCCGCGCTCGCGACGATCTACATCGGGGGGCT
>JBFWSI010000647.1:0-2830 GCA_050248455.1 Gammaproteobacteria bacterium
CATGCCGCTGGAGAAACTGTCGCCCGAGATCATCGGCCGCATCCTCGCCGGCGGCGCCGGCGTGTGTCGCGAGGCCGGCATTCCCGTCGCCGGCGGTCATTCGATCGACGTGCTGGAACCGATCTACGGCTTGGTGGCGCTGGGCCTCGTCGATCCGCAGGAGGTCAAGACCAATGCGAGCGCGCGGTCCGGCGACGTGCTGCTGCTGAGCAAGCCGCTGGGCATCGGCGTGCTGTCGGCGGGCATCAAGCGCAGCCTGCTCGTGCCCGCGGACTATGCCGAGATGCTGCGCTGGACGACGATGCTGAACCGCGTCGGCGCGCAGCTCGCCGGCCTGCCCGGCGTGCACGCGATGACGGACGTCACGGGCTTCGGCCTCGCCGGTCATCTGCTCGAGATCTGCCGCGCCTCGCGAGTCGCCGCCGAGCTCGCTGCGGGCGCATTGCCGATCATCGACAGCGCGCGTGCGCTCGCCGAGTCGGGCGTCGCGACCGGCGCGTCGACGCGCAACTGGGCGAGCTACGGAGAGGCGGTCGAGTTGCCCGCCGGTGCGCCGGCATCGCTGCAGACCTTGCTCACCGACCCGCAGACCAGTGGGGGTCTGCTGATTGCCTGCGCTCCGGCGAGCGTCGCCGAAGTGCAGGCTGCCGTGCGCGAGGTGCAGGGCAACGAGGCCTGGATCGTCGGCCGGCTCGTCGACGGCGCGGCGCGCATCACCGTCGACTGAGCCGGACCGCGCCTGCTACAGCCGATACACGCGGCTTGCGGTGCCGTAGAACATCGCGTCGCGCTCGGCCTCGGTATAGCGCGCGGCCATCTTCTTGAACGCGTTCCACAGCACGCCGTAGGAAATCGCGCATTTGTCGACCGGGAAGTTGCTCTCGAACATGCAGCGCTCGGGGCCGAACTGCTCGATCGCGTAGTGATACCAGTCACCCTGCTGCGCGACCATCTCGTCCGAAGTCGGCGGGCGCGCCGCCGTTTCCCAGCCGTAGCCGCACCACGGCATCGCGAGGCCGCCGAGTTTCATCACGACGTTGGGACAGCGCGCGATCTCGGCGAGGTCGCGCCGCCATTCGTCGCGGATCTCGGTGTCGCGCCGGCCGGCATAGGGACCGACGCCGAGCGGCGTGCCGAGATGGTCGAGCACGATCGGCACCGACGGAAACGCGCGCGCCAGCGCGGTCAGGTGCGGCGTCTGGTGATAGTAGTGATAGGCGTCGAACACGAGGTCCATGTCGGCCAGCACCTTGAAGCCCTCGCGAAACGCCGGCCTACCGTAGAGATTCCCGTCGGTCAGGCCCGGCATGCTCATCAGCGTGTCGCTGGCGTCCCAGGCCGCGATCTGGCGCACGCCGCGGAACAGCTTGCTGGCCGCGCGATGCGCGTCGAACACCTCGCGCACGCGCGCGCCGAGCTGGAGCTCCGCCGTGCCCATGAAGCCCGCGATCTGCGCGCGCCCCGGCTGCTTGCGCGCCTCGGCCGCGATGCCGTCGACCCACTCGGTTTCGCCGACGACGAGCAGCTCTTCCGGTCCGCTCGTGCGATAGCCCTCCCAGCACTGCAGGTAGACCGTCTTCTCGACGCGATGCGTGTCGGTGTCTGCCCAGAGGTCGGGCAGCTCGTAGTGGGGGAATTCCGGGTTGACGATGAAGAAGTGATGATGGGGATCGACGATGCGTCGATGCGGGTCGATGATGTCTTCCTTCACTTGATCGAGCCAGGCCTGGCGAACTTCGATAGCCATTGCGCGCCTCCGCAGCGTGGGATGGGGGGAGCGCGCAGCCTATCAGACGAAACCTGCGCGCGGCGAAGCCCGCGCTGCAGCACATTCGCGCTCAGCGCGCGAGCGGCGCGAGCCGGTGCGGCGTGCGCGCGAAATGCCACCAGGCAAGCGCCATCGCTGTGAACTGCAGCAGCGCGCAGAAGTACATCGGCGCGCCGACGCGCCAGTCGAGGCGCGGCAGGTGCGAAACGGCCGCCATCAGCGGCGCGCCGGCCATCGGCGCGATCACCGCCATGAAGCTCGCGAGCGAGGACACGGCGCCGAGCGTCTCGCCCTGCGTATGCGCATCCGCGGCGTTCGACACGATGCTCTGGATCGACGCCGTCACGGTCCAGCCGAGGAGGTTGCAGGCGATGACGACGAACATCACCCACGGTGCCGTCGCGAGTCCCCAGCACACATAGCCGATGCCGCTGGACGCGAGGCCTGCGATCGCGAGATGGCGTGCGCCGAAACGCCGCAGCAGCGGCGACAGCAGGAAACCCTGCACGACGGTCGAGGCGAGCCCCATCGCGAACAGCGACCAGCCGTTCTCGCGCGGACCCCAGCCGAAGCGATACGTCGTGTACAGCACCCAGGTCGTGTACATCACGAAGGTCGAGAGGTTGGTGGCCGCGATCACCCACAGCAGGCGCCCGACGCCGTGCAAGCGTGCCACCCGCCGCAGCGAGCCGACGGGATTGACCTTGCGCAGATCGACGCGACGGCGTTGCGCCGCCGGCAGCGATTCCGGCAGCACGACGAGCCCGTAGATCAGGTTGGCGAGCGCGAAGGCGCCGGCGACGAGGAAGGGCAGCTGCAGATCGATGGCGCCGAGGATTCCGCCCAGCACCGGACCGAGGATGAAGCCGATGCCGAACATCGCGCCGAGCAGCCCGAAGCGCTTCGCGCGCTCCTCGGGCGTCGAGATGTCGGCAACGAAGGCATACGCGATCGCGGCGTTCGACAGCAGGAAGCCGCCGATCATGCGCACGACGATCAGCCACGCGAGATCGCTCGCAAAGGCGATCGCGAAGAAGTTGAAGCCGAGCCCGGCGAACCCGA
>JBFWSI010000648.1:0-2828 GCA_050248455.1 Gammaproteobacteria bacterium
TCGCGCTCCTGGATGTGACGCCGGTCCTCGCGCAGGTGAATGGTGATCTGATCGGCGCCCGCCTGCTCGGCCAGACAGGCCGCATAGACGGGATCCGGAAAGCGCGTGCCGCGCGCCTGGCGCAGGGTCGCGACGTGATCGATGTTGACGCCGAGTTCTAGCGGCCGATGCTGGGACATGACGTGGAATGGATCGGGATGGACGCTCATTCTAGCGGCTGACGACCCCGGCCCGGTACCTCTGCGGCTCAATCGACCTCGTCGCCGGCGAACAGGCTGCGCGCATGCAGCGGCCGATCGCCGAGGTGATGGGCGAGCAGTGCGCGCATGAAGCGCTTGGCGTCCGGCAGCACTGCCGCGTCCAGCGGTCGCCGGCCGCCGAGCGCGAGCAGCGTGGCGCCGTCGACGACGATGGCCCCGCTGCGGCCGTGGGCGCGCTGCGGGCCGAGCTCGGGCACGTAGTCGTAGCGACGGTCGGCCGCGAGCGCTTCTTCGGTATCGACGGTCTGCGCGAGCTCGAGGCCGTAGCCGCTGATTTCGAGCAGCGCGACTTCGAAGGCCCGCAGCACGGGCTCCAGCGCCTCGCCGTGCGCGAGCAGCGAGAGCGTCGCCGCGTAGCGCTCGAAGAGGCGCGGATCGCCCTCGCCGCGGCCGGCGAGCCTGATGACGAGTTCGTTGAGATAGAGGCCGCTGAGCAGCCGGTCGCCGAGCAGCGCAGGCCAGGTGTCGGTCGCCTCCCAGTGCGTCAGGCCGTGCAGCTCGCCGCGACCCTGCCACACGAGCAGCAACGGCCGGAATGCCTGCAGCGCGTCCTTCGCCGCGCGCCGCCGGCCGCTGCCGGCCCGCGCGACGAGGCCGACGCGGCCATGCTCGCGCGTCAGCGCCTCGACCAGCAGGCTGTTCTCGCGATAGCGCCGCGTGTGCAGGACGAAGCCGGCATCCTGGATCGAGGGCCCCATGCGGGCCTCACTGCCCCTCGCGCTCGATCTTCGCCAGTGCCCGCGGGTCGTCGGTCCAGCCTTCGCGCTGGCGGACCTGCGTGCCGAGGAATACGGGGCGATCGAGCAGGCGTTCGAGCGACTGCCGTGCAGCCGTGCCGATCTCTTTCAGCCGCGCGCCGCCCTTGCCGATCACGATGGCCTTCTGGCCGGGCTTCTCGACCCAGATCTCGACTTCGATGTGCGTGCGCTCCGGGCGGTCCTCGAACTTCGTGACCACGACGTTCGCCGCATAGGGCAGCTCGTCGCCGAGCTGGCGCATCAGCTGCTCGCGGACCAGCTCGGCGGCGAGGAAGCGCTCGGAGCGATCGGTGATCTGATCGTCGGGGTAGAGTGGCTCGCGGGCGGGCAGCCGGCGCGCGATGGCGGCGAGCAGCTCGTCGGTGCCTTTGCCCTTCAGCGCGCTGATCGGCACGATTTCGACCTCGGGCAGGCGCTGGCCGAGATCGGCGAGCAGCGGCAGCAGCGCCGACTTGTCGTCGATCCGATCGATTTTGTTCAGCGCGAGGAAGCGCGGACAGGGGGCGGCGAGCAGCTGCTCGGCGATCGCATCGTCCTCCGGCTGCCAGCCGCGCGCGTCGACCACCATCAGCACCGCGTCCATGCCGGCGAGCGCGGCGTCGATCTGGCGGTTCATCAGCTTGTCGAGCTGCGTGCGCGGCCGCGCCTGCCAGCCCGGCGTGTCGACGAAGATCACCTGCGCGCCGTCGCGGTTCGCGATCCCGAGTATCTGCAGCCGCGTCGTCTGCGGCTTGCGCGAGGTGATCGATATCTTCTGGCCGATGAGGCGGTTCACCAAGGTCGACTTGCCGACGTTGGGACGGCCGACGACGGCGACGTGGCCGCAGCGCGACGCGGCGGGTTCGGTCATGGCAATTCTCCGGCGCGCAGCTTCTGCAGCGCGGCGCGCGCCGCGTCCTGCTCGCCTGCGCGCCTGCTGTGGCTCTCCGCGACGATCGGCGGACAGCCTTCGATGAAGCATTCGACGATGAAGGTGCGCCGATGCGGCGGGCCTTCTTCGGCGATCGTGCGATAGGCCGGCAACGCGCGGCGCCGCGCCTGCAGATATTCCTGCAGCGCCGTCTTCGCGTCCTTCGGCGCCAGCTCCGGATCGATCGCCGCGAGCCGCGAGTCGAACCAGCGCAGCACCTCCGCCCGGCAGGCGTCGAGGCCGCCGTCGAGATAGACCGCGGCCGTCACCGCCTCGACGGCGTTGGCAAGGATCGAGCTGCGCCGCCAGCCGCCGCTCTTGCGCTCGCCGTCGCCGAGGTGCAGCAGCTCGCCGATGTCGAGCTCGCGCGCGATGGCGGCCAGCGATTCGCGGTTGACCAGCGCCGCGCGCGTGCGCGTCAGGGCGCCCTCGTCGGCCTGCGGGAAACGCGCGTGCAGGACGTCGGCGACGATGAAGCCGAGCAGGGCGTCGCCGAGGAATTCGAGACGTTCGTTGTGGCGGGGCGAGGCGCTGCGATGCGTCAGCGCCGTTTCGAGCAGATCCGGATCGCGGAAGCGATAGTGGAGAAAGCTGTTCAATGCGGGGTTTTGCACGCCGCGTGGGCGGTCCTCACTCGTCGGCGCCGCCCTTCGGCAGCTCGATCTCCTTGCCGTAGTTCAGCACGACGTCGAGATCGCAGCACAGCGGCCCGCGGATTTCGTAGTACAGCGACATCATGCGTCCGCCGCCGCCCGGTTTCGGCGCGACCTGCAGCAGCTTGGAGAACTCGGGCGTCGTCCAGCGGTCGACGTCGGAGACCTCGAACTGCTTCATCATCGCCCTCACGAGATCGCTCTTGGTCCAGTTGCCGACGTTCGCTTCGCGCATCACTTCCTCGAA
>JBFWSI010000649.1:0-2827 GCA_050248455.1 Gammaproteobacteria bacterium
CTGGGCCGAGGATTTGAGCTGGCTGCTGAGCCCGTTGATCTGAATCCGCCGCCGTTCCGCGTAGCCCGGGTGTAGCGCAGCGAAACCCGGGATCTGCATCGCGCCGACACGCCCGATCCCGGGTTACGCGCTGCGCGCTCCACCCGGGCTACGGATCACGGCGATCGCTTGCCGGCCTCCTCGCTCACGATCGCGGCACGCCATTTCCTCAGCACGGCCTTGGTGCGCTCGGCATTCTGCGGGCCCATGCGCACGAGGATCTTGTGCCCGGGCGACAGCGCCTCGAGGGCGGGATCGGCATAGCGGTAGAGGACGTGGGGCCGCACGAGGCGCACGGGTTCGTGCACGGGCTCGGCCGCCAGCAGGTGATCGATGACGGCGACGAGGCGGTCGTTGAAATAGGCGTCCGGGTAGCCGAGCTCCTGCCAGGCCTGCTGGAACAGCGGGTAATAGCGGCGATAGAGCGCGGCCAGCGCGTTCGCATCCACCTGCTCGGCCAGCGCGATCAGCGGTTCGTAACGCGCGTAGTTCGACGGCGACAGTGTCAGCGCATCGTCGTCGTCGCCGTCGGCGACGAACTCGCCGCCGACGGCCTTGACCGGCCGCTGCTTCATCGGCAGGCGGCCACCCGGCAGGTTGTCGACGGCGACGACGATGCGACGGATGAAACCCTGCGTGTCGAAATGGCGCGCGATCGCGTCGCCCGGCAGCAGGGGCTTCAGTCCGTCGAGGAATTCGCCGTCGCTGCGCTCCAGCGTCGGCAGCGCGGCATAGGGATCGGTCTCGACGGGATGCTCGATCGTCGAGTCGGAAGCGCCTTCGGGCACCGGGGTCGGCGCACCGGGCATCGCCGTATCGCCGGACGGCGTCAGCGCCTTGCGCACCCGTTCCGGCGCTTCCTGCACCAGCTCGGCGAGCCGCGGCGCCTCCGGCTGCAGCACGCGCCAGGCGACATAGCCGGCGCCGGCGAGCAACAGCAGGGCGACGAGAATCTTCGTGACTGTGTTCATGCGGTCTCTCTCGCTCCGTTCCCGCTCTTCGACCGGCGCGACTGCGGCGGGTGCCGTGGACGTCGTCGCCGACGGCGCTTCAGGACGGCGCGAGCGACAGCTTGCTCAGATCGTACTGCGCGGCCGCGACGGGCTCGGCCTCGGACAGGATCGTGCCGGGCGGATCGAGGCTCAAGGCGCTGAGGTCGTAGGCCGGGGCCGTGACGACGGTCGGCTCGACCAGCGTCTCGCCGACGGCGGCGACCGACAGGTGGCGCGTATCGATCGCGGGCGGCGCCACGATCACGGGCTCGACGAGCACGACGCCGGGCTCGGCGACGGAGTAATCGGGAGCCACGGGCGGCGCGCCGCGCGCGGCCATCGCGGGCGGCACGGTGACGGGCGCGGCGCGCGGACCGGCAGCAGGCCTGGAGATCGGACGCGCGGGGGTCGCCGGAACGGGCGCCGCCGCGGGCCGCTCCGCAGCGACGCTCGTATCGACCAGCTCGACCAGCGCGCCGGCCCTTGCCAGCGCTGCCTGGTATTGCAGCGCCGTCGCCGCGTCGACGCCGCGCTTGATCGGCACCGCCCCGCCGGTGAACAGATGGGCCAGCTTCGCCGGCTCGGTCTTGAACAGCCGCGCGAGATTCTCGCGTACCTCGGCCGCCTCGACGCCGGCCTGCAACTTGCCGCTGAACACGACATCGAAGGTGGCATCCGCCATCGTCCATCCCTCGCTGGAAACGCGTCCAGTATAGACGCCATCGGCGCGACGACGCCTGCGATCGCCGCCGTGACCGGCACGTGCAGATCGTCCGCCTGACTGCGATCCGGCCGTGCCGGTTACACATCGTTACTGCGGAATGCGCAACCTGTGGATTCGTTCAGCATCCAATCAGCCGGTGGTGCCGACAATGGCATCGAGTCCGAGACCGGGAGACGCAGACCATGAAGAAGACGCTCGTAGCCGCCGTCGCGATCCTTGCCGGCGGCCTGCTGCTGGGCCAGCCCGCCAGCGCCGATGGTCGTGGCCATTACCGCGGTCACGGTCATCATGGTCACGGTCACTGGCACGGCGGTCCGCGCGCGAGTTTCGGCCTCTACTTCGGCGGCCCCGCGTACGGACCGTGGTACGACCCCTGGTACCGGCCGTTCCCGCCGCCGATGTACTACGAGCCGCGCACCGTGATCATCGAGCGCGATCCGCCGGTGTACGTGCAGCGTGAGCCGGCGCCGCCGGTGCAGGCCCAGGCGCCGTCCGCCAATCCGACCTGGTACTACTGCCCTAACCCGGCCGGTTACTACCCGCACGTCCCGCGTTGCAATCAGCAGTGGGTGCCGGTCGATCCGTCGACGGTGCCAGCGCGTTGACACGCCCGGAGCTGAACATGAGACACCCGATACGCAAGATTTCGCTCGTCGCCGTCGCCGCCGCCCTCGCCGGTTGCGCCAGCATTCCCAACGGCCCCGGCGTGATGGCCCTGCCGGGCCAGGGCATGAGCTTCGAGCAGTTCCAGGCGGACGATTACACCTGCCAGGCCTACGCGCGCCAGGCCACGGGCCTGCCGCCGACGCAGCAGGCCGCGACCGACAGCGCCGTCAACAGCGCCGCAATCGGCACGGCGGTCGGCGCCGCGGCCGGCGCGCTGCTCGGCGCCGCGGGCGGCAGTGCCGGCACCGGCGCCGCGATCGGCGCGGGCACCGGACTGATCTTCGGCAGCGCCGCGGGCACCGATGCCTACGGCGGCACCGCGTACAACATCCAGGAGCGCTACGACGGCGCCTACGTGCAGTGCATGTACGCGAAAGGCCATCAGGTCCCGGTGCCGGCGAGCGTC
>JBFWSI010000650.1:0-2817 GCA_050248455.1 Gammaproteobacteria bacterium
GAGAAAACGCTGAATTGTTGCTGTTGGAGTTGGTGCCGAATTCGTCGGTGAAGCTGCACTGGCGGCGTTCGTTCGCGGCCCACAGCGAGTAGTTGCCCTGCGCCACTCGCATCACCGGCGGCGCCGTCAGCGTCTGCGAGCTGCCGGCGGTCGCATAGGTGGTGTTGCACATCGTGATGCCTTCGTTGGCATCGTCGATGCCGTCGGCGTCGCCGCCGTTGGCCGTATCCGTCCTGATCGCGTCGTGCGGCGTCAGCTTGGCGAGATCGGCGCCGTTGTAGTACTTCGCGAAGCTGTGCGCATCGCCCGGCAGGTGCGCGCGCTCGAGCACCGTCATCGTCGCGGTATCCGTCGAGCGGTAGCCGCCGTAGAGACTCTTGCGCACGATGTCGATGCGCGTCGTCGTCGCCCAGTTCAGGAAATTGCCGCTCCATGCCGCGCTCGTCCCATTGGCGCCGGCCGTCGTGCAGTAATGATCGTAGCTGGTGTCGCCGTCGCTCTCGCGCGGGTCGTCGACGAGCCCTTGCGGCTCGAAGCGCCTGGTGGCGCCGTCGTACGCGTAGCAGAGGTCGGAGTGGAAATAGCCGCCGTACTCGACGGAGTCGCGATAGCTGCGCTCGACCTCGCCGTCGCCGTCGAGATCGGTGTAGTCGCCATAGGCTTCGATGAAGAGCTGGTGATCGCGCGGCAGGAGGAGCAGCACGTCGCGCGCATCGGCGACGCCGGCCAGCAGCAGCGACGACAGCAGGACGACGCAGTGGAGGCTGCCGGCGTACGTCGCTCGCGCTGCGTGAAAGGGGCGCATGAGGACGCAGTGTAGACGCTGACGGCGGGCGTCGGGGTTTCATTTCGTCACGACCCCGGCTTCACGCACCGCGGCGCCGTAGACGGCGCGCGCCGGCGAGCGCGAGCAGCAGGCCCGCGACGCCGACGAAGAACTTCGGGAGCGCGGGCACTTCGTTGGGTGTGGCGGCGGGCGTCGGGTGCTCGCGCCCGCAGTCATAGGTCAGCGGGTAGCGCGTGCCGGCTTCGATCATCGCGAAGTCCGTCACTTTCAGCAGCCGCAGATCGTGCGGTCCGAGCAGCCCGGCCCATTTCGTGCCCGTGTAGCGGTCGCTGCGCGCGGTCAAGGCGACGTTGCCGCCGTCGGCGAGCACCATGCCGTAACGCTGCAGTGCGCGGGCAACGGTGCGCGCGGCCTCGTTCGGCAGCGTTTCGAGCGGGAAATCGGCGCGCAAGCGGAAACGCGCGCCGTATGGCGGCGCCTGCGCCGGCCCGGACGGCGCGCCGGCGTGCGTCGCGGGCAGCACGAAAGTCCCGGCGCGCATGCGCGGATTCGGCAGGATGAAGCGGATCGCGTGACGGATCTCGCCGCTCGCGACCTCGTCGGCGTCGAACAGCAGCGGCGCGATCGGCAGGCCCGCGGCGTCGGCCGAAGTGCACTGCAGCCCGCGGCGGAACGGGCCGTAGCTCGCGTCGAGCTGCCAGCGCACGAGGCAGGTCGCGCGCAGCACGCCCCCGCTGACGTCGGCCTGGTACGACTCGTGGAGCGCGTTCGCCGCCGGCTGCCACACGAGGAGATGACAGTCCGCGCTGGACGCATCGCAGTGGTAGCCGCTCTCGCCCTCGATCGCGCCGCCCGGCGGCAGGGGCACGTCGACGCCGGTGTCGCAGTCGGGCATGTAGTAGCCCGGTCGCGGCGCCAGCGGCAGCGTCGGCGCGTCCGGCGCCGCCTCGTTGAGCTCGAGCGAGAAGTCGATCTGCATGCGCCCGAGGCCGAAGCCGCCGGCACCGTCCAGCCACGCGATCACCGTCGCTGACTCCGCGTCCAGCGGCGCATCGGCGATGTCCGCCGCCAACGGATCGCCCGGCGGCAATGGCGGCAGCCACGCGCCGACGGACGTCGAGGTCACGAGCAGCGCGAACGCCGCGCCGGCCGGGCCGCGTCCCGCTCCGCTGCCGGCATGTCCCTTGCGCATCGATCCCTCCGTCGTGAATCGTCGCGAGCGCAAGCCCGCCGACGCATCCTGCCACAGGCGCAACGGTGGACGTCAGCGCAGACTAGGCGCGGCAGGGACGCACGATTAAGCTGCGAGCTCCCTGCCTCGCAGAGAAGACGCCCATGAAACTTCCGTCCCGCATCGTCGACATCTCGCAGCCACTGGATAATGACACGGTCGTCGATCCGCACTTCATGCGGCCGTCGATCCGCTACGTCACGGGCAAGGAGAACGCGAAGATGATGTGCGAGCTCTTTCCCGGACTGAAGGAAGAGGATCTACCGGGCGGCGAGGGCTGGGCCATCGAGCACATCACGTTGACCACGCACAACGGCACGCACATGGACGCGCCGTATCACTACAACTCGCGCGACAGCCGCGGCAATCCGATGCCGACGATCGACCAGATGCCGCTCGACTGGTATTTCCGCCCCGGCGTGAAGCTCGACTTCCGGCATTTCGACGACGGCTACGTCGCGACCGCGGCGGACGTCGAGGCGGAGCTGAAGCGGATCGGCTACGAGCTGCAGCCGATGGACATCGTGCTGGTCAACACGCGCGCCGGCGAGATGTACGGCTCGGAGCGCTACATCCACTCGGGCTGCGGCGTCGGGCGCGAAGCCACGCACTGGTTGACGCAGCGCGGCGTGCGCGTGACGGGCATCGACGGCTGGAGCTGGGATGCGCCGTTCTCGAAGACCCTGGAGCGCTGGCTGGCGACGAAGGATCCGAAGATCATCTGGGAAGGCCATTACGCCGGCATCGACACGCCCTACTGCCACATGGAGAAACTGCGTCACCTCGAAACGCTGCCGCC
>JBFWSI010000651.1:0-2817 GCA_050248455.1 Gammaproteobacteria bacterium
CAGCACGCGCATGTCGACCGGCTCGCGCATCTCGACGACGCCGATCGCGCCGAGCACGCGCACGTCCGCGACCTGCGGCAGGCCGCGGCAGGGCGCGAGCCCGCGCTCCAGTCCTTGCGCGATCGCGGCGATGCGCGCGGACCAGTCCTGTGCCTGCAGCAGCTCGATGCTGGCGAGCGCGACGCTGCACGCAAGCGCATTGGCCATGAAGGTCGGGCCGTGCATGAACACGCCCGGCTCGCCGCGCGAGATCGTCTCGGCGACCGCGCGCGTCGCGAGCGTCGCGGCCAGCGTCAGGTAGCCGCCGGTCAAGGCCTTGCCGACGCACATCAGATCCGGCGCGATGCCCGCGTGCTCGCAGGCGAACAGGCGCCCGCTGCGGCCGAAGCCGGTCGCGATTTCATCGGCGACGAGCAGCACGCCGTGCGTGTCGCAGAGCTCGCGCAGGCGCGCGAGGTAGCGCGGATGGTAGAACCACATGCCGCCCGCGCCCTGCACGATCGGCTCGATGAGGACGGCGGCGATTTCCTCGGCGTGAGTGGCGAGCAACGCGGCGAGCGCGTCGACGTCGTCGGGCTGCCAGTCGCCGTCGTAGCGCGAGCGCGGCCGCGGCGCGAAGAACTGCGCGGGCAGCACGTCCTTGAACAGCGTGTGCATGCCCGTGACGGGATCGCAGACCGACATCGCGCCGAAGGTGTCGCCGTGATAGCCGCCGCGCACGGTGAGGAACTTCTGCCGGCGCGGCCGGCCGCAGGCCGCCTGGTACTGGATCGCCATCTTCAGCGCGACTTCGACCGCCACCGAGCCCGAGTCGCTGAAGAACACGGTCTCGAGCCCGGCCGGCGCGATCGCGACGAGCCGGGCGGCGAGGCGCACGGCGGGCTCGTGCGTGAGGCCGCCGAACATCACGTGCGCCATGCGCTCGATTTGCCCGCGCAGCGCGGCGTCGAGCTGCGGATGACGGTAACCGTGGATCACCGACCACCACGAGGACATGCCGTCGATCAAGTGCGTCCCGTCGGCGAGCTCGAGGCGCACGCCCGTGGCGGCGACGACGGGAAAGATCGGCGGCGGATCGACCAGCGTGCTGTACGGATGCCAGACGTGGGCGCGATCGAGCGCAATCCACTCGGACGCGCCGTCGCGCGGCGTCGACGTGTTCACGGGCCGGCGGCGCGCCGCCAGCGCAGGCCGCCGGGCGGCGTGAAGACGCGCACGGGACCGAGCGGCGTCGGCCAGTCCTCGTCCGGCGCGCCGGTCGCGCGTTCGAGCGTCAGCTCACGCGCATTGACCGGCAGGCCGTAGAAGGCCGGTCCGAAGCGCGACGCGAAGTCGGCCAGCGCTTCGAGCCTGCCTTCCTCGTCGAAGACCTGCGCGTAGCAGGCGAGCGCGGTGGGCGCGTTGTAGACGCCGGCACAGCCGCAGTCGTGCTCCTTCAGCGCGCGCAGATGCGGCGCGGAGTCCGTGCCGAGAAAGAAGCGCGGATTGCCCGACACCGCGGCCTCGCGCAGCGCGCGGCGATGGATTTCCCGCTTCGCGACCGGCAGGCAGTACATGTGCGGGCGGATGCCGCGCTCGAACATCGCGTTGCGATTGATCGTCAGGTGATGCGGCGTCAGCGTCGCCGCGGTCGGGCCCGGCGCCGCGCTGACGAACTGCACGCCTTCGCGCGTCGTGACGTGCTCGAGCACGAGCTTCAGCGCCGGGAAATCCCGCCGCAGCGGTGCGAGCAGCGTGTCGATGAACACCGCTTCGCGATCGAAGACGTCGACCGCAGGATCGGTCGTCTCGCCGTGGACGAGCAGCGGCAGCCCGATGTCCTGCAGGGTCTCGAACACGCGATGGAGCTTCGCGAGCGAGGTGACGCCGGCATCGGCATTGGTCGTCGCGCCGGCCGGGTAGAGCTTGGCGGCGACGAAGATGCCGTCGCGCTGCCCGGCGCGCAGATCGTCCGGCGCGGTGCCGTCCGTGAGGTAGCAGCTCATCAGCGGCTCGAAGCCGCTGTCCGCCGGCAGCAGCGCGCGGATGCGCGCGCGGTAGGCGGCGGCCGCGGCCGCCGTCGTCACCGGCGGCTTCAGGTTCGGCATCACGACGGCGCGGCCGAAATCGCGCGCGCTCGCGCTCAGTACCGCGGCGAGCATCTCGCCATCGCGCAGGTGCAGATGCCAGTCGTCCGGCAGGGGGATCGTGATCTTGTCCGCGGGCATGGCCGGACTCTAGCATGCGTGTCTTCGGGCGAGCCAGACGCGCGCCGCCTCGCATTCCCGCCCTTTCGGAGGACAGCCCATGCTCGGCCTGATGATGGACATGCCGCTGACGATGACGATGATCATGCGTCACGGCGAGCGCAATCACGGCAGCCAGGAAATCGTGTCCGTGACGGCCGATGCGCCGCGCCACCGCTACACCTATCGCGACTGCTTCCGGCGCGCGCGACAGCTCGCGCGCGTGCTCGATCGTCTCGGCGCCGGACCCGATGCGCGCGTCGCGACCTTGGCCTGGAACGACTACCGTCACCTCGAGCTCTATTACGCGATCTCGTGCAGCGGTCGCGTGTGTCACACGCTCAATCCGCGGCTGTTCGACGAGCAGCTCGAATACATCGTCAACCACGCCGAGGACGAGTTCATCTTCACCGACCTGTCCTTCGTGCCGAAGCTCGAGCAGCTCGCGGCGAAGTGCCCGCGCGTGCGCGGCTACGTCGTGATGACGGATGCCGCGCACATGCCGAAGACGACGCTGCCGAACGCGCTGTGCTACGAGACATTGCTCGCCGCCGAGCGCGACGACTACGCATGGCCGGCACTGGACGAGAAG
>JBFWSI010000652.1:0-2816 GCA_050248455.1 Gammaproteobacteria bacterium
CGCCGTGGGCCTATGTGAACCGGCCGCTGGCGATCGGCCACGGCCAGACGATCTCGCAGCCTTTCATCGTCGCGTTGATGAGCGATCTGCTCGAGGTCGTGCCCGGCGCGCGCGTGCTCGAGATCGGCACCGGCTCCGGCTACCAGGCCGCGGTGCTCGCCGAGCTCGGCGCGCGCGTGTGGACGATCGAAATCGTCCCCGCGCTCGCCGCCAGCGCCCGTGAACGGCTCGCCCGTCTCGGCTACGAGCAAGTGACGGTGCGCGCCGGCGACGGCAATCTCGGCTGGCCCGAGGAAGCGCCCTTCGACGGCATCATCGTGACCGCCGCGGGGCCTGTGCCGCCGGCGCTGCTCGAACAGCTCGCGCCCGGCGGCCGGCTCGTGATCCCGATCGGCTCGACGGGCGGCGAGCAGCAGTTGACCGTCATCACGCGCCAGGACGACGGCAGCTTCGAGCACGAAAGCAAGCTGCCGGTGCGCTTCGTGCCGCTGACGGGGGACACCGCGCGCGAGTGACGGGCGCGGCATTGAGCTCGCCGCCGACGGCGGCGACAATGCGGCCATGCATCTGACCCAAACCGTCACCCGCGGCGCGCTGCTGAAGGCGCACCGTCAGGCGCTGCGCTGCGGCGATCGCACGCTGAGCTGGCACGAGTTCCACGACCGCGTCGCGCGCCTCGCCGGCGTGCTCGCCGATCTCGGCGTCGGCGCGGATACCGGCGTCGCGATGTTCGCCGACACGGGCTTTCCGTACTTCGAATATCACTACGCCGTGCCCTGGGCGGGCGGCGTGATGGTGCCCTTGAACACGCGGCTCGCCGACGCCGAGCTCGGCTACATCCTGAACGACGCCGAGGTGAAGCTGCTGATCGTCGATCGCGAGCACGCCGCGCGCGTGCCGGCGCTGCTGAAGCTCGCGCCGGGCCTGCGCCAGATGCTGACGATCGACGCGCCCGCCGGCAGCGACGCGCTCGACTACGAGACGCTGCTCGCGGCCCGCGCGCCGGCGCCCGATGCGCGCCGCGGCGGCAGCGATCTGCTCGCGATCATCTACACCGGCGGCACGACGGGGCGGCCCAAGGGCGTGATGACCTCGCATGCGAATGCCGTCGCCAACACCCTCGCCGCGATTCCGAACATGGAATTCCACGAGGACATGGTGTACCTGCATTCGATGCCCGTGTTCCACACGGCCGGCAGCGCGCGCATCTACGGCACGATGACGGCGCTGGGGACCGGCATCCTCCTGCCGCGCTTCGACATGGACGCGCTGTTCGACGCCGTCGAGCGGCAGCGCGTGACGCACCTGCTGCTGGTGCCGACGATGATCAACCGGCTGCTGAACCATCCGCGCTTCGCGACCACCGATTTCTCGAGCCTCACCAACATCTCCTACGGCGCCTCGATCATGCCGGAGGCGCTGCTGCGCCGGGCGCTCGCATTGCTGCCGCGGGTGCGCTTCACGCAGTCCTACGGCATGACGGAGCTGTCGCCGTCCGCGGCCTGGCTGCAGCCGAAGTACCACGTGCTCGACGGGCCGAACGCCGGCCGCATCAAGTCGATCGGTCAGGCGATCCACACCGCGGAAATCCGCATTGCCGACGAGGACGACCACGAGGTCCCGCACGGCCAGGTCGGCGAGATCCAGGTGCGCGGCCCGATGGTGATGCAGGGCTACTGGAAGCAGCCGGCGCTGACGGCGCAGACGCTGCGCGGCGGCTGGATGCACACCGGCGACGCTGCGTGGATGGACGACGAGGGCTTCATCTACCTCGTCGATCGCCTCAAGGACATGATCATCTCCGGCGGCGAGAACGTGTATTCCGGCGAAGTCGAGAACGCGCTGCACGAGCATCCCGGCGTGCGCGAATGCGCGGTCATCGGCCTGCCGGACGAGGACTTCGGCGAGCGCGTGCATGCGATCGTCGTGCCGCACGAGGGAGTCGCGCTGACGGCCGAGGAGATCGTGCAGCACTGCCGTGCGTTGATCGCGGGCTACAAGTGCCCGCGCAGCGTCGAGATCCGTCACACGCCGCTGCCGCTGTCCGGCACCAACAAGATCCTGAAGCGCCAGCTGCGCGACGAGGCGCTGGCGGGCAAGGACGGCTGAGCCTGGGTCTTGAATCGCCGAGCACGAATACGCTCCACTATCTGTTCGGTAGCGCCTGCCCACGTAGAAGCCTCCTCCTCCGTCATGCCCGCGCAAAGCCTGCCCCCGCGAAGGCGGGCATCCACGCAGTACCCCGGCGTTCAGCGTGGAAAAGAATCGCCTGACGGAGACCTCCTCGTCAGGCGTGGATTCCCGCTTGCGCGGGAATGACGGTGAACGAACGCGCAGTGGCGCGTATTTGCGCTCAGCGATTTAGCCTTTGGTCCGCGCCGCGTAGAGCATCGTCGCGACGCCGCTGGCGAGGATGACGGCGATGCCGCCCAGGCTGGTGGCATCGGGCAGCTGGCCGAAGAACAGCAGGCCCGCCGCCGTCGACCACACGAGCTGCATGAACAGCAGCGGCGCGATGAAGGTCGCGCTGGACCACACGTAGGCGCGGATGAAGCACCACTGGCTCACCGCGCCCAGCGCCCCGAGCGCGAGCAGCATCAGCACCTGCTGCAGCGACAGCGCCGCCGGCCAGCCGCCCCACACCGACTGCAGCGGCAGCAGCAGGGCCGACACCACGACGCTGATCGCGGCCGAGTAGAACATCGTCGTGAAGGAGTCCTCGACGAGCGCGAGCCGGCGCGTCAGGAGCTGGAACGCGACGTTGCAGACGAGGGTCAGGACGGCGAACACGATGCCGAGGCGGTCGAGCTCGCTGC
>JBFWSI010000653.1:0-2813 GCA_050248455.1 Gammaproteobacteria bacterium
GGACCGGGCGTGCTCCGCGCCCGGCATTTCGGCGGCGCCGCGGCGTCCAACCCCGCGGCGCCGCCCTCTCTTTTTCCGCCGCCGTGGCCAAGGCCGCGACAGCCCCGTAGAATCCGCCGACCCGTCCGAGACACAGTGCCCGGGTATCCTGCTTCGCGACCGATCCGCCTCGTTCATCGTGTCCAGTCACAAGACCTCGCAGTTGAATCCCGCGCAGCGCGAAGCGGTGCGCCACGTCGACGGTCCGCTGCTGGTGCTCGCCGGCGCCGGCAGCGGCAAGACGGGCGTGATCGCGCGCAAGATTGCGCACCTGATCGACACCCATGCGGTCGCCCCGGATCGGATCTGCGCGATCACCTTCACCAACAAGGCCGCCCGCGAGATGAAGGAGCGCGTGACGCCGCTGCTGCCGAAGGGCACGAAGGCGAAGCCGTGGATATCGACCTTCCACACGCTGGGTCTGCGGATCCTGAAGGAGGACTACGCGGCCGTCGGCTATCGTCCCCGCTTCACGCTGTTCGATGCGCGCGATTCGGAAGGCGTGATCGCGGAAATCGCGCGGCGCGAGCTCGGCTCGACCAACTTCGACCTGCGCGCGCTGCAGTCGCGCATCTCGAACTGGAAGAACGCGCTTTGCGATCCGCAGGCGGCGCGGGCGGCGGCCGTCGAGCCGCAGGCCAAGGCCGCAGCCGTCTGCTACGTGCAATACGCGCAGGCGCTGCGTGCGTACAACGCGCTGGATTTCGACGATCTGATCGTCCTGCCGGTGACGCTCCTGCGCAGCGATCGCGACGCGCTGATCCGCTGGCAGGCGCAGCTGCGCTGGCTGCTCGTCGACGAATACCAGGATACGAACCTCGCGCAGTACGAGCTCGTCAAGCTGCTCGCGCAGGACAGCGGCCGGCTCACGGTGGTCGGCGACGACGATCAGTCGATCTATGCGTGGCGCGGCGCGCGCCCGGAGAATCTCGCCGCGCTGACGCGGGATTTCCCGCGCCTGAAGGTCATCAAGCTCGAGCAGAACTACCGCTCGACCGGCGTGATCCTCAAGGCCGCGAACACGCTGATCGCGCACAATCCGCACGTCTTCGACAAGCGGCTGTGGAGCGAGCGCGGCTACGGCGAGAAGATCCGCATCCGCGCGCTGTCCGACGAAATCTCGGAAGCCGAGGCGATCGGCAACCAGATCGCGCACGAGCGTCTCGTCGGCGGCCGGCCGTTCCGGGACTACGCGATCCTCTTCCGCAGCAATTACCAGGCCCGCGCCTTCGAACATGCGCTGCGCGAGCGCGACATCCCGTACCTGCTGTCCGGCGCGCGCTCGTTCTTCGATTCGACCGAAGTGAAGGACGCGGTGTGCTACCTGCGCCTGCTCGCGAATCCCGAGGACGACAACGCGCTGCTGCGCGTAATCAACAGCCCACGCCGCGGCATCGGGACTTCGACGATCGAAGCGCTGGTCAAGGCGGCCGCGACGACGCAGTCGAGCCTCGTCGCGGCGATCGACAGCATGGCCTTCGCCACCGCCGTGCCGGCGCGCAGCCTCAAGCCCGCGCGCGAGTTCGCGCAGTGGCTGGCGAGCCTGCATCGGCGCGCGGACGACGAGCCGCCGGCGGCGCTGCTGAAGGTGCTGCTGAACGACGTCGGCTACGAGGACTGGCTGCTGTCGACCAGCGACAACGAGCAGGACGCGATGCGCCGCTGGGGCAATGTCTGCGAGCTGCTCGCGTGGGTCGAACGCATCGTCAAGCAGGACGAAGGCAAGACCTTGAGCGAAGTCGTCGCCGCGCTGACGCTCTACGACATCGTCGAGCGCCAGGAGAGCGAGGACGAACGCGACTGCGTCGCTCTGATGACCCTGCACGCGGCGAAGGGCCTCGAGTTCCCGCACGTCTTCCTCGTCGGCTTCGAAGAGAACCTGCTGCCGCACCGTTCGAGCATCGAGGCGGACACCATCGAGGAAGAACGCCGCCTCGCCTACGTCGGCATCACGCGCGCGCAGCAGACGCTGTCGCTGTCCTACGCCCGGACCCGCCGCCGCTTCGGCAAGCTCGACGAATGCCAGCCGAGCCGCTTCCTCGACGAGCTACCGCGCGAGGAGCTGCGCTTCGACGGCGCGGGCGGCGACGCCGAGGAGAATCGCAGCAAGGGCCGCTCGACCTTCGCCCAGCTGCGCGGCCTGCTGAAAGCGGACTGAGCCGGGCGGCGGCAGGCTGTCGCCGTGAGGTGACAGCGGGAGGGTCCGGGCTGCGCGCCGGGCACCGGTTGCGGCTGCAAGCGCTTGATTTGGCAGGAAGCCGCCGGCCTCGACCGGGGTGGCACGCAAGCTGCTGGGACCGGTGCAGGAGAGGAGACCGTGCCCGTGACCAGACCCGAGCGCCCGCTGCCGTCGATCGGCCCGAAGGGGCCGACCGCCACCGTTCCCGCCGAGACACCGTCCGAGCGCCGCACGCGGCTCGCGCGCGAAGTGGAGTTCTACGCCGGCCGCCTCGCCGAGCTCGCCAAGCTCGATCCGCACGATTTCACGGGACTGAAGCGCGTCTACGACGAACACCTGCGCCACACGCAGGCCGCGCTCGCCGCCTGCGGCGAGTGAGCCGCATCCCGACACTCTTCGCGACGTACTGATTCCTCGCGCGCGTCCTGCGAGGCCCGACCGGACTGGTCACGCCGACCGGTTTGAGCGCATCGTCGGCGCTCTCTATGATGCCCTCGATGTCCGGCACGCCCCCTTCCTCACGCCCCTGGCTCGCCCGCTATCCGCAGGGCGTGCCGCCGACGATCGCCGCCTCGCCTTACGTCTCGCTCGTGGC
>JBFWSI010000654.1:0-2801 GCA_050248455.1 Gammaproteobacteria bacterium
GAACACCTATCGCGGCCTCGTCAAGGTGCTGCCGAGCGCGCACGGCGCGCGCAATTTCACGCAGTGCGACTCGCTGCTGATGGGGGGCGAATGCGGCGCGCACACCTTCCCGTATGTAGAGGTGAAAAACGCGAGCGCGATCGTCGAGCACGAGGCGAGCACCTCGAAGATCAGCGACGACCAGCTGTTCTACTGCCTGCAGCGGGGCATCGCGCAGGAAGATGCGGTCAACATGATCGTCAGCGGCTTCTGCAAGAGCGTCTTCAGGGAGCTGCCGATGGAATTCGCGGTCGAGGCGCAGAACCTCCTCGCGGTGACACTGGAAGGCGCGGTGGGCTGAACATGCTGAAGATCGACAATCTCCACGTCACGGTCGGCGGCCGCCGGATCCTGAACGGGCTCTCGCTCGAGGTGCCGACGGGCGAGGTGCACGCCATCATGGGGCCGAACGGCTCGGGCAAGAGCACGCTCGCCTATGCGCTCGCCGGGCGGCCGGGCTACGAGGTCACCGAGGGCGCCGTGCTCTACGAGGGCAGGGACCTGCTGGCGATGGCGCCGGAGGAGCGCGCCTGCGCCGGCGTGTTCCTCGGCTTCCAGTACCCGGTCGAAATCCCGGGCGTCAACAACGTCTACCTGCTGAAGGCCGCGCTGAACGCGCGCCGCAAGGCCGCCGGGCTGCCGGAGGTCGACGCGTTCGAGTTCCTCGAACTGGTGCGCGGCAAGATGAAGTTCATGCAGATGGACGAAGGCTTCCTGTCGCGCGGCGTCAACGAGGGCTTCTCGGGCGGCGAGAAGAAGCGCAACGAGGTCCTGCAGATGCTGGTGCTCGAGCCGAAGCTCGCGCTGCTCGACGAGACCGATTCCGGCCTCGACATCGACGCGATGAAGATCGTCGCCCAGGGCATCAACTCGCTGCGCGGACCCGGGCGCTCGATCGTGCTGGTCACGCACTACCAGCGCCTGCTCGACCACGTGCAGCCCGACTGCGTGCACGTGCTGTCGCGCGGCCGCATCGTCCGCAGCGGCGACGCCTCGCTCGCGCTCGAGCTCGAACGGCGCGGCTACGACTGGGTCACCGAGGCGAGCGCCGCGTGAACGCCGACGCCAGGCTCGCCGCCGATCACGCCGCGGTCCTCGACGCGCTGCCCGCCGACGAGGTCGCGCCCGGCGAGCGCCGCGCGGCGCTCGCGGCGGTCACCGAACGCGGCCTGCCCGCGCCGCGCGAGGAGAACTGGCGCTACGCGAACCTGCGCCCGCTCGCGTCGCTGCGTTTCGTGCCGCGGCTCGCGCTCGACGCGGCCGCGCTCGAGCGCGCGGCCGCATTGCTGCCCGAGCCGATTCCCGGATTCGAACGCGTCGTACTGGTCGACGGCCTCTACGCCGCGTCGCTGTCGACGCCGCCCGGCGAATCGGCCGGCGTCGCGCTCGCGGTGCGGCGCGGCCTCGGGCTGCGCGCCGATCCGGCCACCGGCGACCTGCGGCTTGCGTCGCTGGCCGCGGCCTTCGCGCCCGAAGCACTCGCGATCGAGGCCGGCGCCGACGCCACGCGCCAGCTCGAGGTGATCTGCGTCGCCACCGCCCCCGGCGAGACGACCGCGTCCTACCCTGCCCTGACGATCGACGTCGCGGCCCGGGGCCGGCTGAAGCTGATCGAACGCCAGCTCGGCGTCGACGAGCCGGCCACGTTCGCGAACGCGGCCATCGAGGTGCGGCTCGGCGCCGCCGCGCAGCTGCACCACGTGCGCCTGCAGCAGGCGGGCCGGCAGGCCGTCCACTTCGAGACGCTGCGCGCGACGCTCGAGGCCGACGCCGATTACCAGCTCGACACGATCGCGCTCGGCGCGCTGTCGGCGCGTACCACCATGCACGCGCGGCTCGCCGGCCGGGGCGCGCGCATCGCCTACGGCCGCTCGGTCGCGATCGACGACACCCAGGTCAACGACGCCTGCGTCACGATCGAGCACGCCGCGCCCGCCACCGTGACCGAGCAGGACTATCGCGGCATCGCGGCCGGCCGCGCGCGCGTCGGCTTCAACGGCCGCGTCGTGATGCGGGACAATGCCGCGGGCTCGGCGTCGCGCCAGTCGCTGCGCAGCCTGCTCGCGGGCCCGGGCACCGAGGCCGACGTGCGCCCGCAGCTCGAGATCTACACCGACGACGTCAAGGCGAGCCATGGCGCCACGGCCGGCAAGCTCGACGAGCAGATGCTCTTCTATCTGCTGTCGCGCGGCATCGAGCCGCGCACCGCGAAGAGCCTGCTCAAATGGGCCCATCTGACCGAGCTGGTCGCGCGCGTCGCCTCGCCCGAGCTGCGCGCGCAGGTCGAGCGCGCGTTCGCGGCACGCTTCACCGGCGATGACGCCGAAGTCGCCCGGGAGCTCACCTGATGGCCGCCGCACCGCAAGCCATGCGCTACGACGCCGCGCGCGTGCGCGCCGACTTCCCGATCCTCGCGCGCGAGATCAACGGCCACCCGCTCAGCTATCTGGACAGCGCGGCCTCCGCACAGCGCCCGCGGGCGGTGATCGAGGCGGTCGATTACTACGAAACCCACCTGCACGCGAACGTGCACCGCGGCGTGCACACGCTGAGCCAGGCAGCGACCGAGGCTTTCGAGGGCGCGCGCGAGCGCGTGCGGCGCTTCGTCAACGCCGCCTCGACCCGCGAGATCATTTTCACGCGCGGCACGACCGAAGCGATCAACCGCGTCGCGCAGGCCTGGGCGCGGCCCCGGCTCGGGCCGGGCGACGAGATCCTGATCACCTGGCTCGAGCATCACGCCAACATCGTGCCGTGGCAGA
>JBFWSI010000655.1:0-2790 GCA_050248455.1 Gammaproteobacteria bacterium
GCGGAGGCGGACGCGCCCGGCACGCCGCAGGCCGCGTCGTCGCGCTTCGCGGCGAGCGAGCAGCGCCTCATGCCTTATCTCGTCGCGCATGGTCGCGCGCGGGAAGATCTGCGCGCGACGCACTGAACTCGGAAGCTCGCTCACGCGCCGGCCGTCCCTGCGCCGTGCGCCAGCGTCGCGCACGCGCAGCCTTCGTGCTCGCAGCCCTGGCCCTGGGCGCAGCTCGCCATGCAGTAGAAGCGCCCACCCGATACGACGGCCGCGGCGATACTGACGAGACATTGACAGGGAGGATGCGCGCATCTCGCCTGCGTCACCGCTTCGCTGCCATGGCCCATCCTCGCCGTCCCTCCGAGTCGCGCGACGTTTCGCCGCCCCGGACAGCCTTGTACGACAATCCGCGGAGCGTCGCTGCCGGTCGCCGCCTACGCCTGTCCGTCGCCGCGGATGACGCTGATGTTGCCGCCGCGTTCGAGATAGGCGTGCTTGACCTGATCCACCCGCTCGATGCCGAGCAGGCGCAGCTGGCTCATCAGGTCTTCGACGGTGAGGAGCTCGCGGTGCAGATTGCCGTGCAGGATGCGGCCATGACGCACGAGCTGCAGGCGCGAAGGGCTAGCGAAACGCTCGACCGCCGGGAAGCGGAAGGCGAGCCAGTTCACGAGCAGGTTCCACCCGATGATCGTCGACAGCAGCACGAGGCCCTCGCCAATCGTGGTATAGCCGCCCGCCATCGCGTTCTGCGCGGCGTCCGACACGATCACGATCAGCAGCACGTCCGCGATGCCGAGACCGCCGAGGTCGCGGCGCACGACGAAGCGGAACATCAGCAGCAGGAACCAGTAGACGACGGTGCCGCGCACGAAGATTTCGGCAATCGGCATTTCGGTGCCGAACAGTTCGAGCCAGGGCGTCACCGTACGTGTCCGTCGTGGCTCGTCTGTCGTCGGCCGGCGCGCCGTCAGCGCGACACTGACTCAGATGCGCGGTCGCCGCCCGAGCACGAAGAACACCACCGCCAGCACGAGGCCGACGATGAACAGGATCCAGGCGATTTGCATCGACATTCCGGCCACGCCGGTCATGCCGAGCACGCCGGCGACGATTGCGATCACCAGAAACAGCGCGGCCCAGGTAAACATGTCGCGACCCTCCATTGAAGCTGCCCGACATCCAGCACGACGCATGCCAGTTCGTGTGCCAAGGGGGCTGGCACGTCGTCTGCAGCAGTCCTCGCATGTCGATATGGAGGACGTCGAGATGAAGACGAAACCGATACGTCTGATCGGGGTGGCGCTGGTCGCGCTGCCGCTAATCGCGGCCTGCGATCGGGCCGAACGCAGTCCCGCCGATCGCGCGGATACCGGCGACACGACGATGAACGGCGCGCCGAGCACGGCGGTCCCGACTCCCGCCCCGAGCGAGCGCGTCGGTGAGGACACGGTCGGCGAGAAGGTCGAACGCGTCGGCGAGGCGATGGAAGCGCAGGGGGAGAAAATCGGCGCAGCCATCGACGACGCGGCCGTCACGGCGCGCGTCAAGGCCGCATTGGTCGCTGATCCGGATCTGTCGGCGCTCGAGATCGACGTCGACAGCAAGGACGGTGTCGTGACCTTGCGCGGCAGCGTCGAGTCCTCCGCCGCGAGCGAGCGGGCCGGTACGCTGGCGCGCGATACCGAAGGCGTGGTGTCGGTCGACAACCAGCTGGTGGTCGCAGCGCTGAACTGAGGAAACTCTGCAAAGGCGGGTTTCCACGGGCCATGGATGGCCCGCTCGCGCATCGAGCGTGCAAGCACTCGATGCGCGGAGGCGGGTCCGGGCTTGTCCCTGGCTCGCCGACTCTGAAGTCAAGAAGGGACTTGTTCAGCGCTTTCCAAAGGAACTTCGCGTAAATCCTGCCGCGCCCGGCGTGTAAGTTGTGCGCTTCAGGCCAGCGGTGCGCGTGGAACTTCGGCGACGAGGCGCATACCCTCCGCGCTCGTCGTCGTGGCCAGCGCGCCGCCGAAGTGTTGCAGGCGGGCACGCAGCGTCGGCATGCTGGCCGCGTCGAAATTCTCCGGTGCCGCGTCGCTCTCGATGAGGAGTCGCAGGTCGGTACCGTCCTGCGTCAGAGTGACCGTCACGTGTGTCGCGCGACCATCGGTTTCGAAGTGCCGCGTGCATTCCTGCACGAGCCGGTAGATTGCGATGGCGATGCGCGGATCGAGTCCGGTCGGCTCCTCGTCGAAGCGTGTCGCACAGACGATGCCGCTGCGGGCCTCGAACGCGTCCGTCTCCATGCGCAGGGTGGCGACGAGGCCGAGGCTGTCGATCATGCTCGGCCGCAGCGACTGGATGAGGCGACGCTTCAGCTCGACCGCTTCCTTCAGCACGCGCAGCGCCCGTTCCAGCCGCGTGCGCGCCACGCCTTCCGGTAGCTGCCCGGCAACCGAGGCGAGGTCGAGATTGATGGCGGTGAGGTTGGAGCCGAGCTCGTCGTGCAAGGCGCGCGCGAGCATCTCGCGCTCGCGCTCGACCGTTTCGAGCAATTGACCCGCGAGGCCGAGGTCGGCGGCGCGATCGTCTGCGGCAGCGGGGCGTTCGTGTGACATGGCTTTCATGCGTCCGGCGGTCGTCGTTCCGACTGTAGCACGCGGCCCGCGTCGCGAAGACTCAGTCGCGTGGCCCGTCGATCCGGCCGGACTTCACCAGTACACCGAGCTCGAGGATGCGCAGCACCGCGCCGGCGAGACCGGCGAGGGCGACGACCGCCCCGAGGATCGTCGCGCCGCCGGCCGTCACCGCCGGCGT
>JBFWSI010000656.1:0-2786 GCA_050248455.1 Gammaproteobacteria bacterium
TGACGATTCCGTTGAGCGCGTTGTACACGACGGCGAGCGTCGTCGGATCGAGACCGCCGGCCCGATCCGTCGGCGGCGAGGTCGCGGACTGCGCCGTCGCGATCTTGCGCTGGCTCTGTAGGCTGTACACTGCGGCTTCCTCGTAACGGGGCGGGCGTGGCTCAGGCGACGCGAGACGTGCGCTCCGGCAGCTTCGACAAGCCGGCGAGCGTCTCGTCGAGGCTCCAGACCACGCCCCAGCCGACCTCGCACATCCGGACCGTGGGCGCGTGCAGATCGGGCAGCGTCGTCCCGCAGCAGTCCTCGACCATGAAGGCCTTGTAGTCCCTGAACATCGCGTCCTTGATCGTCGAGGCGACGCATTGATTGGTCAGGACGCCCGAAATGAGCAGGGTTTCCGCGCCGAGCCCCCTGAGCACGGTGTCCAGGGAGGAATTGAAGAATGCGCTGAGCCTGCGCTTGTCGATGATCCAGTCGTCGTCACGGACGTCGAGCTCGTCCAGCACGCCGTGGCCCCAGGAACCGATGCGGAAGCCACCGCCGTGGAGGAACGGCCGCGAGTCCCAGAAGATGCCCGCGTCGAACTCGTTCGTGAGCCCATGGCGCACCCAGATGACGGGAACGCCTTTGGCGCGCGCCGCCTTGAGCATCTTCTTGGTCGGCTCGATGACCCGCTGCATGTGCGTGATGTCGATCCCGCTCTTGGCGTACCAGCCCTGGTCGGAAAGGACGTCGTTCTGCAGGTCGATGAGGATCAGCGCCGTATGACCGGCGGCGAGCGACCAGTTGGGCTTGGTGAAGGGTTGTGCCTTGGACATGTCGATTTCTCCTCGATGGTTGGGGCGCCGCGCGTCACGGCGCCGTCGGATCAGCGAACCTGGGGCATCACCTTGCGCGCGAAGAGCTCCATCGACTTCGCGACCTTGTCGTGCGGCAAGCCCGGGAACGCGAACAATCCCCACACCTCCTTGACGTCCGGATACTCGGCCTTGAGCTTCTTGATGCGCTCGACGGCATGCTCCGGCGTGCCGACGATGTAGAGATCGTCCTGGAGCAGCGCATCGGCGTTCAGCGCCTTGCCTGCGACCTGGGTCACGCCGGTGTCCTTGGAGTTCTGGAACCACTGGTCGTAGACCTTCATCATGTTTTCCGCGTAGGGGCGCATCTCCGCCCACGCCTTCTCCGGGTCGTCGTCGATCACGAAATAGCGCAGGTGGCGGACTTCTCCGGGACCCCAGCCTTCCTGCTTGCATTGCTCGGCGTAGAACCGCGGCGACTCCATCCCGGGCCCCTGCGAGATGATGCCCACGCGGTCCCTGGCGGCGCGCCGAAGTCCGGCAGGCGCACGCGCGCCGTAGAGGATCGGAATGTCGTGCGCCGGCGGCGGGTCCATGCAGACGTCGCGGTACTTCCAGAATTTGCCTTCGTAGTCGAACCGCTCGCCGGACCAGCACTTGCGAATGATGTCGACCGCCTCGGAAAGCCGCGGGCCGCGCTCGCTGGTCGGAATGCCCCAGGCGCCGTACTCCCGCTCGCGATAGCCCTGGACGAGCCCCAGCACGAAACGCCCTGCGGAGAGGAGATCGATGACGGCGGCTTCCTCTGCGATGAGCACGGGATCGTGCAGCGGCAGGATCAGGTTCGGGCCGATCTCGATGCGTTTCGTGCGCGCCGCGATTGCCGCGCAGACTGCCATCGGCGACGGGAGGTGTCCTTCCGGCTCGGTGAAATGGTGCTCGTACACCCAGCACGTATCGAAGCCGAGCTCCTCGGCGTAGACCGCGATGTCGATCTCGGCCCGGTACAGATCCGACCAGGACAGCGTGCGGAACTGCTTCGGGTACCGCATGTGCGTTGAGAAACCGAACTTCATGTCGTCCTCCCTATGGATGTCGTCGCTCGACTTGGAGCTGTCGTCTGTTTGTGAATCGGATCGTCCGGGTCACCTCGGCAGGGCCGGCGCGTCTCCTTGTTGCTGGAATTTGCGCCCCTTTCTCAGGACCTGATTCTTTCGTTGCCGGGATCGTAGAGCGGCGCCAGCGAAGGCCGCGCCGCGTAGCGAGTTCCGGCGATCTCGATTTCGTAGCGCCCTGCCATCACATACCGATCGTCGACGAGCGCGTCCCGCGCCACGTAGCCGAGCCCGACCGCGGCGCCGAGCGTATGGCCGTACATGCCCGAACGGACGTAGCCGACGATCGCGTCGTCGCGCCAGATCGGCTCGTTGTGATAGAGCAGCGGGCTCGGATCCTCGAGGACGAACTGCACCAGTCGCTTGCGGATTCCGTCTTTCAGCTGGCGCTCGAGCGCGTCGCGACCGACGAAGCCGCCGGCCTTGTCGCGACGGACGGCGAACAGGAGGCCGGCCTCGGCTGGCGTGTCGGTGTCGCTGATGTCGTGTCCGTAGTGACAGTAGCCTTTCTCGATGCGCAGCGAGTTCATCGCGTGCATGCCGACGCCGACGAGGCCGAAGCCGCGTCCCTGCTCGACGACGGCGTCGAAGACGCCGGCCGCGTATTCGGTAGGGATGCACAGCTCCCAGCCGAGCTCGCCGACGTAGGTGATGCGCGAGGCCAGGACATAGGCATAGCCGAGCTCGATCTCGCGGCTCGCGCCGAACGGGAACGCGGCGTTGGAGAGATCGGCCGGCGTCAGTGCCTGCAGCAGCTCGCGCGAGCGCGGTCCCATCACCGCCAGGATTGCGTAGCCCGAGGTGACGTCCGTCAACGACGCGCGATCGTCGGGCGTGAGATGCGAGCGCAGCCACTCGTGATCGCGCACCTGGA
>JBFWSI010000657.1:0-2784 GCA_050248455.1 Gammaproteobacteria bacterium
TATTTCGTCGCCGCCAGCTACGACGCCGCGACGCGCAGCGTCACGCTGTACCAGGAGCCCGTGATCAATCCCTACAACAGCCGCCTGTCGCCGATCGCGCAGCGCGACGACAGCAGTCACGTCAGCGCGACGGTGAGCGTCGCGCCGGCGCGTCTCGCGCGGCCGGCGCTGTTCGCCGGCGTCCACGATCGCGCAACGCCGCGCGGCGATTTCGTCGGCGCCGTGTTCAACGGCAAGATCGATCGCGCCGGCATCCAGGCGCGCGTGCTGTCGCGCCGCGAGCTCGACGAGCTGAAGAGCGGCGCCGAGCCGCCGCGCGAGGGCCTCGTTGCGCGCTGGGACACGAGCGCGGGCTATACCGATCAGGGCATCGGCGATCGCGTCGTCGACACCGGGCCGCACGGCCTGCACGGCATCGGCCGCAACCGGCCCATTCGCGCGATGACGGGGTACAACTGGCGCGGCCGCGACGACTGCTTCCGCCTCGCGCCGTCGCAGTACGGCGGCATCATGTTCCACGACGACGCGCTGGCCGACAGCGGCTGGGCGCCGACTTTCGAGTGGCAGCTGCCGGCCGATCTGAAGAGCGGGGTCTATGCCGCGCGCCTGCGCGGCGGCGGGGCCGAGGATCACATCACCTTCTTCGTGCGGCCGCGCACGCCGCAGGCGAAGATCGCGATGCTGATGCCGACGGCGAGCTACCTCGCCTACGCGAACGAACGCTTCGTGATCGACACCCCCGGCGTCGAGCTGATCACCGGCCATCCGCTGGTGCTGAACGACTACGACTTCGCGCTCGCCGCGCATCCCGAGTGGGGCCGCTCGACCTACGACCACTACGCCGACGGCGACGGCGTCTGCTATTCGTCGTACCTGCGGCCCGTGATGGGCCTGCGACCGAAGCACCGCATGGCCTCGACCGGCATTCCGTGGCAGTTCCCCGCCGACATGTCGATCGTCTGCTGGCTCGAGCAGCAGGGTTTCGAATACGACGTGATCACCGACGAGGACCTGCATCGCGAGGGCCTCGCCTGCCTGAAGCCCTACAACGTGGTGCTGAACGGCACGCATTCGGAGTACTACTCCGAGCGCATGATGGATGCGACCGAAGAGTATCTCGCCGCCGGCGGCCGCGTGATGTATCTCGGCGCGAACGGCTACTACTGGGTCGTCGGCTTCCGCGACGAAGAGCCGTGGTGCATGGAGGTGCGCAAGCTCGACGCGGGCTCGCGCGCGTGGCAGGCGGCGCCGGGCGAATACCATCTCGCGACGACCGGCGAGAAGAGCGGCCTGTGGCGCATCCGCGGCCGCACGCCGCAGAAGCTCACCGGCGTCGGCTTCACCAGCGAAGGCATGGATCGCTCGCTGCCCTACCGCCGCCTGCCCGACAGCCGCGATCCGGCCGTCGCCTGGGTGTTCGCCGGCGTCGACAACGAAGTCTTCGGCGACTTCGGCCTCGGCGGCAACGGCGCCGCCGGCATCGAGATCGATCGCTACGATCTCGGCCTCGGCACGCCGCCGAATACCTGGCTGCTCGCGACGAGCTTCGGCTTCTCCGATGCGTATCCGCACGTCGTCGAGGAAGTGATGTTCAACTACCCCGGCCTCGGCGGCACCCAGGACTTCCAGGTGCGCGCCGACGTGACGCTGTGCGCGACGACCAACGGCGGCGCGGTGTTCTCGACCGGCAGCATCGCCTGGGGACAGGCGCTGCCCTGCGCGGACGGGAAGAACGACGTATCGCGGATCACGGCGAACGTGCTGACGCGGTTCATGCAGGACGGGCCGGTCGAGTGCTGAGGGGCGAGGGATCCGGGGCAGCCTGGCTTCGGACGCGCCGCGCCCGATGAGCGCGGCGCGTCCCGGCCCTCACTTCGCGCCCAGCACATCCGTCGCCGCGCCGGCGAACTGCGCGTATTCGATAATCGTGCCGTCCGGATCCTTGAAGCACAGGAACCTCGCCTCGACGCCGTGCGGCTGCACGCCGAAGGCCGTTTCGTAGGGCGTCACGGGCCCGACGAGCTCGACGCCGTTGCGCCGGAGGATGTCCGCGGCGGCGTCGATGTCGGCGACTTCGAAGCACAGGCGGCAGATCCCGACGTTGTGCAGCGTCGGATAGGGCTCTCCCGCGGTCGGCGGGTCGAGGAACTGGATGATGTCGAGGAACGGCACCGGCCGATCGCCCGGGATCTTCATGAAGACGGCGCGGAAGCGACGTCCCTCGGGCAGTCCGAGCCCGTGCCAGGTCCGCGCGCCCTCGCCGAAGATCTGATCGTCGAAGACCTCGAAGCCGAGCATCTCGTAGAACGGGATGGTCTTGTCGAGATCGCGCACGCAGACGTTGGCGTGGACCATCTGCCGGATCGTGATCGCGTTGGTAGTCATCGTTCCTGCTCTCCTGCTTGATGGGGACGGATGATTACATGCCACGCGCCCTCCGTCGTCGCGGTGCGCGGGGACGGCGCGCCTCGCATGTCGCGG
Organism: Gammaproteobacteria bacterium; assembly: GCA_050248455.1. GTDB lineage: Bacteria > Pseudomonadota > Gammaproteobacteria. Next base: position 2,482 of record JBFWSI010000657.1, read on the forward strand.
ATTCCGCGGCGCTGCGCGCCGCTTCTTCCGGGCTACGAAAGCGGTCGCTTCGATGCCGCATGCGGACCGCGCCGCCGGCTCGCGCCGGGCGTGACGCCGTACCAGCGCCGATAGGCGCGCACGAAGCTCGCGGGATTGCCGAAGCCGAGCTCGGCGGCGATCGTATCGACGCCCTGGCGGCCCGCGCCGAGCAGATGCGCGGCGCGGGCCTTGCGCGCATCGTCGACGAGCTGCTGGTAGCCGACCTGCGCGGAGCTGAGCCGCCGGTGCAGCGTGCGCACCGAGAGGTTCAGGCGTTGCGCC
>JBFWSI010000658.1:0-2784 GCA_050248455.1 Gammaproteobacteria bacterium
ATAGCCCTTCGCCGCAGGCAATTCGCTCTTGCGCACGCAGGCCATGTATTGACCGGTCGCGACGATGTTCTGGACGTAGCCCTGCGGCAAGCGGCTGATCGAGGAAGCGCCGAGACCGACAAGGACGGAAGCCGCATCGGTGGTGTAGCCCTGGAAATTGCGGTGAAGCCGGCCTTCCGCAGCCGCGACGGCCAGCTTGTCGCCCGGCCGCGCGAAATGGTCGAGGCCGATGCGGACATAGCCTGCACGCTCGAGGAAGTCGGCGCCGCGCTCCGCCTGCTCGAAGCGCTGATGACGGCCGGGCAGCACCGCCTCGTCGATCATCTGCTGGTGCTTCTTCATCCACGGCACATGGGCGTAGCCGAACAGCGCCAGACGGTCCGGCGCCAGCGACACCGCCTGCTCCAGCGTGCGCCGCAACGCGTCCACCGTCTGGTGCGGCAGGCCGTACAGCACGTCGAGATTGATCGAGCCTACGCCCCGCGCGCGAAAACCCTCCACCGCGTCGCGCGTCTGCTCGAACGTCTGGATGCGGTTGATCGCGCGCTGGACGACGGGATCGAAATCCTGCACGCCGAAACTGGCCCGCGTCACGCCGAAGTCGCGCCAGGCGTCGAGGCGCGGCTCGTCCATGTCGTTCGGATCGCATTCGACGCTGATCTCGCAATCCGGCTGGAGCTCGAAGGTTTCGCGCAGCAACGCACCTAGTCCGCGCACGTCGTCCGGCTGCATCAGGGTGGGCGAGCCGCCGCCGAAATGCACGGCGCTGATCCGCTTCCGGCCGAGCCGCCCGCCGACCAGCCCGATCTCCAGGCGCAGCGCCTCAAGGTATTCGGCGATCGGATCGTAGCGTCGCACCTGCTTTGTGTGGCAGCCGCAGAACCAGCACAGCCGGTCGCAGAACGGCACGTGCAGATAAAGCGACACGCTTTCGGACGGAGCGATCTCGCCCAGCCAGCCGCCATATACGGCGGCATCGACGCCGTCGTGGAAATGCGGCGCCGTCGGATAGCTCGTATATCGCGGCACCGGGGCCGAATAGCGGTCGATCAGTGCGGGGTCCATGGCTTGCTCCTGTCCGGCTGAGACAGCTACCAGCCATGCCGGCGCGCGCCTTGACTTCGATCAACGGCCTGCGGCAATCGGCAGTATGGCAATCCCGCCGGCATTCGACCATATTCGCGGCGACCATGACGATGACGATCGAACGCCGCGACATCCACAACTCGCAGGTGCCTGCGGTATGCGCGAGCTGTGAAGCGCGGCACAGGGGCATGTGCGGCGTGCTGCAGCCCTCCGAATTGCTGGCCCTTTCGAGAAGCACGCACATCGCGCATCACGAGCCGGGCACGGAACTCGCCGCCGAGGCGATGCCGATTCAAAGCTACGCCAACGTGATGCGCGGCGTGGTCAAGCTCTCCAAGGTGCTGGAGGACGGCCGCCAGCAGATCGTCGGTCTGCAGTTCGCGCCGGATTTCCTCGGCCGCCTTTACGGCAAGGAAAGCGCGGTGACCGCCGAAGCCGCGTCCCAGGTCGATCTCTGCCGTGTGCCCCGGGCGGCGCTGGAGAAGCTGGTCGCCGACAACCCGGCGCTCGAGCGCCGATTGATGCAGCAGACGCTGCGCGAGCTCGACGAGGCGCGCGACTGGATGGTGACGCTGGGCCGCAAGACGGCTTCCGAGAAGGTGGCGAGTTTCCTTTACCTCATCGCCACCCATCTCGATCCGGCCAGCGGATCGAGGCGCGCCTTCGACCTGCCGCTCACCCGCGCCGACATCGCGGATTTCCTGGGCCTGACTATCGAGACGGTGTCGCGTCAACTGTCCAAGCTCCGGGCCGAGCGCATCATCGAGATCACCAACAATCGTCACGTCGAGGTGACGAACCTCGCCACGCTCAAATCGCGTTGCGGCTAGTCAGCAGCGGCAGAAGCATCTCGCGCTCGAAGGCGACGTGCCGCCGCAGGCTCTCGAAGAAACCCCGCAGCATGTAGCCGGTGGCTTCCGCATCGAGCGTCGGCTCGCCGCATCCCATGGCGAGCAAGGCGTCGTGAAGCTCCTCCGCGAAGCACATGTCCTCGAAGTGTTCCCAGCGTAGGCGCTCCAGCGTCTGCTGCAATTCCGGCATTGCGGGAAGCAGGGCGCGCATCGCCGGAAACACCAGCTCTTCCTCGATTGACTGGGCCGCGGCGATGGTCGGGCATACCGCGCGGGCCAGATGCAGGCAGCGCTGCCTGTCGACCTGAGACGGCAGATCGTCGGCGATCGCCTCGAGATCGGCGCACAGTGCGAGCTGACGCACATGCGCCTCCGCCACCAGAGCGATGTCCTTGCGGAGCCTCATCATAGCACAGCTTCCTCCGCCCCGCGCCGCCGCTGCCCCTTCAGGGCATGTTTGTTTTTGACAGTCTGTGTTCTGCACGGTCGCGTGGCTCATGCGCTTTATCGCTACGTCCGGCGTTGCCGTGCTACCTTGATCTGTATCAACACCCATCCGTCCGGGGGCGACGCGGGACGTTGCTTCTGAAATCCATGCAAAACAAAAGCCGCCGGCGAGCCCGCGAAGGCTCAGCCGACGGCTGCAGCGATGGAAGGTTGCCGGGCGCCGAACTCAGTTCGGCTTGGCGGCGCCGGCCTCCAGCTTCTCGATCTGCTTGAGCAGGTTTTCTGCCAATTGACGGAGCTGGCTCAAAGCGACGCCGTAATGTGCGGTCTCGCCCGTGACCTGGATCTCCATGACGACGAGCTCGGGGTGCTCGGGCGTCTGATGAAGGCTCAATTTGTG
>JBFWSI010000659.1:0-2780 GCA_050248455.1 Gammaproteobacteria bacterium
GGCCCAGCGCAGCAGCGCCTCCGCGTTGCCGGGAAGATCGCCGCGCGCGAGCGAAACATCGACGGCGACAGCCGTCGACGGCGGCGCGGCAGATTCTTCGTCCGCAGGCGTGTCGCTGCGCAAACCCGGACGTCGCCACCACAGCAGGAGCGTCAGCGCCCAGCCCGCCAGCGCGACGATCGCGAGCGTGGGCCAGTAGCCGTCGGCACGCGGCAGCCGCGGCGGCGCCGCTCGCGTGTCGCTCGACTGCGAAGCCGCGTCCGGCGTCACCGCCGGAGCTGCCGCGGGCGGCTGCGGCGGCGCCAGGCCGGGCACTGCGGCGACGTCGATGTCGTGTGCGGGCACGCGCGCGAATTCGAGCGCATCGGTGCCGGTGTTCCACCACGGGATGGCGATGACCGGCAGCGTCAGCCGCCCGGCCTCGGTCGGAATGAGCGCGGTCTTGCGCTGGAGCACCGCGCTGTAGCCCGACGGCGACTGCTGCTCGCTGCTCTGCGGCCGATCGGGATACTGTTTCACGCCGCGGATTTCAACGCCGTCGAGCGGCGGCAGCTGGCCGGCGGTCAGCCCGTCCGCCCACAGGTTCAGCGTGCGCGTCACGGGCTCGCCGACCCTGGCCTCGCCCGTCGCGGGCTGCCACTCCGCGTTCAAGCTCAGCTGTCGCGCCGGCAGCCAGGTCGCGCCGGCCGGAAACGATGCAGGGATCGGCCGCACTTCGAGATCCACGGGCCGCGACACGATGCGCTTCGTCGCCACCGGCTGCGAGAAGCTGTCGAACAGCGAGAAGCCGCGCTTGACGATCTGCGCCGTCACCACGGCCGGCTTGATCGTCACCTTGCCGCTCGCCTGCGGGAACACCGCGAACTTGCGCTCGATGACCTCGTAGCGCTTGCCGTCGCGCGTGTCCTCGTAGCGCTTGTCCGCGTCCAGCGGCTTGACGATCGCATCGACCGTCACCTCGGGCTCGGACAGCGACGCGTTGCTGATCTCGTAGCGCTTCCACAGCCGCAGCCGGTAGATCACCTGCTGCTGCACGTAAGGCTTCGACGGCTTCGCGTCGACTTCGAGGAAGAGCCCGTCGTCCGCGTCCTGCGTCGAGGGACCGCTCGCGAACTCGATCTGCCGCGGCGTGGTGGCGAGCCGGCCGAACTTCACGGCCGGCACGCTCAGCGGCGCGCCGTGCTTCGGCAGCACGTCGAGGCTCCACACCGTGCTGCGCGAGCGCCGGCCGTTGACGATCTCCAGCGAGGTCTGCTGGTTGCGGGCGAGGATCTCGAAGTCTTCGTCGAGCGGCCGAAAGTCCGGATCGGCATCGACGTCGCCGCGCGCCTCGAACACCAGCGTGAAGGACTCGTTCGGCGGCGGCGGATCGGGATCGACGTGGAGCTTCACCGACGGCGTCTCGGCGGCGGCGGGCGCGACGGCCGCCAGCGTCACGCAGGCGGCGAGCAGCAGGCGCATCAGCATTCTCACCACGGTTCGGCACTCCCCGACTGACCGCCATACAGGCGCTGGTACTGGTAACGAAACTTGCGACGCCACAGCCCGCCCGGATCGTCGGGCACCTGGCGCAGCCACTGCTCGGCCGCGATCGCCTCCTCGCGCTTGCCGGCCGCGTCCTCGTCCGCCTCGGCGGCCTCGGCCTGCCGCGCATCGGCATCGTCGCTCGCCGCATCGCCGGCGGCTTCGCCGCGCCGATTCTCCTGCGCCTCGCGCGACTGCGACGACTGCTCGGCATCCTGCCTGCGCTCGCGGCTCGCCTCCTCGCCGTCCTGCGGCGGCGGGGTCGAGTCCGCATCGCGTTCGCCGCCCTGGCCGTCGCGGGCCTCGTCGTCCTGGCCCTGGCCGCTGCCCTGATCGTCGCCTCGTTGCTGCTCGTCGCCTGCGCTCTGCTGCTGCTCGCGTTCCTGCGGCCGTTCTTCCTGCGACGTCTGCTGCCGGCGGAGCAGATCCTCGATCAAGGTCTTGTTGTACGTCGCATCGTCGTGTCCCGGCGCCGCCTTCAGCGCGGCGTCGTAAGCGGCGATCGCCTCGTCGTAGCGCCCCTGGCGGGCGAACGCATTGCCGCGGTTGTACAGCGACTCCGCGTCCTCGCGTCCGTCGAGCTCGCGCGCCGCCGCCGCGTAATCGCCGGCGCGATAACGCGCGGCGGAGCGCCATGCAGGATCCGCATAGCGCTGTGCCGCGACGGCATAGTCCTCGCGCTCGAAGGCGCGCTGGCCGGCCTGATCCGGCGTGAGCCACCAGTCGACGGCCGCGGCCGGGCGCGGCGCCACGACCACGGCGAGCAGCGCGGCGACGAGCAGCCCGCGACGGAACGCGAGGCTCGCGAGGAACACCAGCGGCAGCAGCAGCCACGGACCGAGCTCCTGCCACTGCTCGGTCTGGCGCCGCGCGGCGCTCTCGACTTCGCCGGTCTCGCGTTGATCGAGGAAACGCGCCAGCGCTTCGACGTCGCGTGCGTCCGGCGCCAGCGTCTCGTAGTGACCATGCCCGCTGCGCGCGACGCCGGCGAGCGCCTCCGCGTCGAAATGCGCGACGACGATCTGCCCTTCGGCGTCCTTGACGAAGCCGCCTCCCTCATCGGGGATCGGCGCCCCGGCCGGCGTGCCGCTGCCGAGTATGCTCAAGCGCACGTCACGCCCCTCCAGCAGATCCGCGAGGCGCGCGCGCTGCGCCGCCGGCACCTCGTCGGTGACGAGCAGCAGATCGCCGCGCGGATACCCCGCCTGATCGATCAGCTTCAGCGCCTCCTCGACGGCGGTCGCGGCGTCCGTGCC
>JBFWSI010000660.1:0-2772 GCA_050248455.1 Gammaproteobacteria bacterium
GGCAACGCCTCCTGGCGCCAGTTCCTCGCCTTCCTGGAAGCGCAGCTCGGCGAGTACGGCTGCGTCGACATCCATCGATCGCCGTGGACGTTCACGCGCCTCGAGACCAGCACCTGGCCGGATGATTCCGGCTGGAGCCTCGCGGTCGGCGATCGACGCGTTGCGCTCGCGAACTTCGGCGCCAATTGCGGCCTGACGGGTCCGGCGGGCGTGACGGCGCCGCTCGTGCTCTGGGATCCGGACAACGAGCCTGACGTCGCCGGCCGGATCGTCGTCTATCGGCCGGTGCCGAGGCCCGAGGTCCGGGCCGCTTTCAGCAACGGCGACTACGAGCGCACGACGCCGTTCGACAGTCACCCGGTGGAGGGCCGGCCCGTCCCGCAGGCCCAGGATGGCACCGGCTCGATTTCGGCGGCGGTGTGGGACGACATGACCAGTACATCGGCCTTCGTCCGCGATATCGCTGAGCGCGCGCCGGCGGGAGTCGTGTTCGCGATGAACCTGAACAGGGCCGCGACTGCCGGGCTGTACACGTTCCCGGTGCCGGATCACTATGGTTTTCCATCCGTTTATGTCGATCGGCTGGGCGGCGATGCGGTGATCGCCGACGCGCGTGCGCAGCGCACCGCGACGATCCGCGTCGAAGGCGCGCACGTGCAGTCGGAGGCCTGGCAACTGGTCGCCTGCCTGCCGGGCAGGGACTACGGTAGCGATCGGGACCGGCAGATCCAGTTGCGCACCCATACCGACGGGCCGTCGATCAGCCAGGACAATGGTGCCTTCGGCCTGCTTGGCATCATCAGATACATGTCGCAGATCCGGAGGCGCGAGCGTCCGAGGACGCTGCTGCTGGAGTTCGACTGCCGGCACTTCATGCCGGGAGCTGAACGGCGCTGGGAGCATCAGGACTATTTCCGCAAATACCCGGACGCGCGCGCGAAGGTCGTCGCGCTGATCGCGATGGAGCACCTCGGCCAGATCGAATATGTCGCCGACGGTGAAGACATCAGGCCGAGCGGCCGTTCGCTGCCGACCTGGATCTATGCGAGCGGCAACGAACGCATGATCGCCGAGGCGTATCGCGCAGCCGTCGATCATCGGCTGCGCTCGGCGGTGATCCGCTCTCCGGGGCGCCCGGGTGTGCACGGCGGATCCCAGGGACCCTGGTACGGGATGTCGCGACAGGGCTCACTGCTCGGGCTGCCGACCTACGGCGTGCAGGGCGATCTCGGCGCCTACTGGGCGTTCTCCGGGCGGATCGATCGCTTCGATGCCCGCTCGTTCACGCGGCAGGTGGCCGCATTCGCGCAGCTGACCGGCTTCCTGATGACCGCAGATCCCGCCACGCTCGAGCTGCTGCCCGCCGGAGATGTGACACCCCGCCTGTAGCCGCGGGCGCTGGGTCCTCGCGTGCGGCGTGCTGATGCGCATTCGAAGGACCCGTCCGCGATTGCGGGTATGCTCCAGCTCCATGCGAATCCTGATCGGTGTCCTCGGCCTCGTCCTGATCACCGCCTGCACGGATCACGGCGCGCAAGCTCCCGCGACGACAGCCGGGCCGCCGTCACCCGCCATCATTGCCAGCGAGCGCGATGAGGCATTGCTGGCCGCCGCGACCGCCGAAGCGCCGGCTGCGCTTGCCACCCTCGAGCGCCTCGTCAACATCGAGACCGGCACCGAGGACGAGGTCGGTATGGCCGCGATGAGCGATCTGCTGGAACGGGAACTGCGCTTGCGCGGCTTCGACGTCGAGCGTCATCCGACGACCGGCGCGCGGGAGGGCCGCGCCAGTGTGGGCGAGAACATCGTCGGGCGCCTTCACGGCGATGGCGCCGCAAAGCTGCTGCTGATGGCGCACATGGACACCGTCTATTCGAGGGGCAGTCTCGCCGCCGCGCCGTTTCGCGTCGATGGCAATCGGGCCTACGGACCGGGCATCGCGGATGCGAAGTCCGGGATCGCCGTGATCCTGCACGCCGTCGAGTTGCTCGAGGCGCGCAAGTTCACCGGCTTCGATACGCTCACGGTGCTGTTCAACACCGACGAGGAACAGGGATCGTCGGGTTCCAGCGCGTTGATCGAACAGCTGGCCGGCGAGAGCGATGCCATCTTTTCGTTCGAGCCCACCGGCATTCAGCCGGAAGGCCTGACCTACGGCACTTCCGGCATCGGTTCGGTGATCGCCACTATCACGGGACGATCGGCGCATGCCGGCGTCGCGCCGGAGCTCGGCGCGAATGCGCTCGTCGCCGCCGCTGATTTCGTGCAGCGTACGAAAGATCTCGACCAGGGCCCCGGCAGGTTGCGCTTCAACTGGACCATTGCGCGCGCGGGCGCCGTCCGCAACATCGTCCCGGACAGCGCGACGCTGGAGGCGGACGTGCGCTATCCGACGAACGAATCGTTCGGGACGCTGGTGGCCGAGGTCAGGCGCCTGGCCGCGCAGCCTGGCGTCGAGGGAACGACGATCGACGTCGTGACCGATCCGGGACGCCCGGCATTCACGGCCGATGAGGCGGGCAGGGTGCTGATCGCCAGGGCGCGCGGCATCTATGACAGCCTTGGCCACGAGCTGCCCGTCGCGCCAATCATCGGCGGCGGCACGGATGCCGCCTTCGCCGCACGTTCGGGAAAGCCCGTGATCGAAGCGCTGGGGCTGCCCGGATACGGCTACCACACCAACGATGACGAGTACGTGCTCGTCGATGCGATACCGCGCCGGCTCTACCTCGCCGCGCGCATGATCATGGACGTCGCGCAGGCGCGGTAGGG
>JBFWSI010000661.1:0-2767 GCA_050248455.1 Gammaproteobacteria bacterium
GGCCACGGCCACGTCCGGGTTCTCGTAGCGCTTCTGGATCACGAAGGCGACTACGTTGGCGCCGCCGAGCTACGGGCCGCGCAGCGCGCCGATGCCGCCGCAGATCGCGGAGAACATGTCCGAGCCCGTGCCGGCGACGACGCGCGCGGCGCAGGTCGACGCGTTGAACTCGAGCTCGGCAAAGAGGACCAGCGAGGTGTGCATCGCGCGCACCCAGCTCGCGCGCGGCTTCTCGCCGTGCAGCAGGTGCAGGAAGTGGCCGCCGATGGAGTCGTCGTCGGTCTCGACGTCGATGCGCTTGCCGTTGTGGCTGAAGTGATACCAGTACAGCAGCATCGAGCCCAGCGAGGCCATCAGCTTGTCGGCGATGTCGCGCGCACCGGGATGGTTGTGATCGTCCTTCTCCGGCGACAGGCAGCCGAGCACGGACACGCCCGTGCGCATCACGTCCATCGGATGTGCGTACGGCGGCAGCGTCTCGAGCGCGTCCTGCAGCGCGGCGGGCAGGCCGCGCAGCGCCTTCAGCTTCGCCTTGTAGCCGGCGAGCTCGGCGACGTTCGGCAGCTTGCCGTGCACCAGCAGGTAGGCGATTTCCTCGAACTCGCAGGTGTTCGCGATGTCGAGGATGTCGTAGCCGCGATAGTGGAGATCGTTGCCGCTGCGGCCGACGGTGCAGAGCGCGGTGTTGCCGGCGGCGGTGCCGGACAGCGCGACGGACTTCTTCGCCTTGGGCAGGACTTGCTGGGTATCGGACATGGGTCGTTCTCCTGTTGTAATCGTCGTCTCGAGGGTCGTTATGACGGGTCGACGGGACAGCCCGTCACTTGCCCTTCTGGAACAGCTGATCGAGCTTGTTCTCGTAGTCGTGGTAGCCGAGGAATTCATAGAGCTCGGCGCGCGTCTGCATCAGGTCGATCACGCTCTTCTGCGTGCCTTCCTTGCGAATCGCCTGCATCACGTTCAGCGCGGCCTTCTGCATCGCGCGCGTCGGCGATAGCGGGTAGAGCACCATCGCGATGCCCTGCGCGCCCAGCTCGTCCTTCGTGTAGTACGGCGTGCTGCCGAACTCGGTGATGTTCGCGAGCACCGGGACCCTCACCGCGTCGCAGACCTGGCGATACATCGTGATGTCCGTCATTGCCTCGGCGAAGATCGCGTCCGCGCCGGCCTCGACGAAGGCGCAGGCGCGATCGATCACGCCCTGCAGGCCCTCGACCTGCAGCGCGTCGGTGCGCGCCATCAGCACGAAGTCGGGATCGGTCTTCGCATCGGCGGCGGCCTTCACGCGGTCGACCATCTCCTCCTTCGACACGATCTCCTTGCCCGGACGATGGCCGCAGCGCTTCTGCGACACCTGGTCCTCGAGATGCACGGACGCGGCGCCGGCGGCGATCATCTGCTTGATCGTGCGCGCGATGTTGAAGGCGCCACCCCAGCCGGTGTCGATGTCGACGAGCACCGGCGTGTCGACCTGGCTGGTGATCCGGCGGACGTCGATCAGCACGTCGTCCAGCGAGGTCATGCCGAGATCGGGCAGGCCGTAGGAGTAGTTCGCGACGCCGGCGCCGGACACGTAGATCGCGCGATAGCCGACCTGCCTCGCCATCATCGCGGCATAGGCGTTGACGGTGCCGATGATCTGCAGCGGCTTCTCCTCGCGCAGCGCGAGGCGGAAGCGGCCGCCGGCCGTGAGGGCCGTGCTCGATTGCGTCATGCGTTCTCCTTCAAGTGTTTCTCGATGTTCTGTCTGGCCGAGCTGATGTGCCGGCGCATCAGCATCTCGGCGAGATCGCCGTCGCGGGCCTCGATGGCCTCGACGATGCGCTGGTGCTCGGCGAGCGCCTTGCGCGGGCGATTCGCGTAGGCACTGTACTGGTAGCGGTACATCCGGATGCGGTGATAGAGCTCGCCGATCAGCAGCTCCGTCAGGCTGCCGTTGTGGCTGCCCTGGATCACGCGGTAGTGGAAGTCGAAGTCGCCTTCCTGCTGGAAGTACGCGGTGTCGGCTTTCAAGGCCTCGTCTTCCTCGTGCGCGGCGAGCAGCGCCTTCAGGCCCGCCACCTCCTCCGCCGTCATGTGCAAGGCCGCGAGCCGCGCGGCCATGCCTTCGAGCGCCTCGCGCAGGTAATAGAGCTCGATCAGGGCCTCGTGACCCAGCGCCGCGATCCGGATCCCGACGTGCGGCGTCCTCTCGACCAGCCGCCGCGACTCGAGCCGCCGCAAGGCCTCGCGCAGCGGCCCGCGGCTCGTGCCGTAGCGCTCCGCAAGCTCCGTCTCGCCGACCCGCGAGCCCGCCGGGATCTCGCCGCGGACGATCGCGTCCTGCAACGCTTCGAAGACGCGATCGGCCGCGGTGCGCAGGGCCTTGTCTTCGATGAGCTCGGGGTGGTTCACGGGATATTGTCGACAATCTAATCGAATGCTCTGCACCATAGTGCGGGAAGGACGATGCGTCAACCTGCATTGTCGACAATGAAGTAGCGGAACGGTGAAGGGGATTGCAGCGCCGGAGGGCGGGCGGGCGGAGGGGCTTGGCGGGAATTGGGTGGGTGTCCTGGCAGGGAACTCGAAAAATTCAGTGGGTGTCCCCGAATCGCCCCCCCCGAATCGCCCCCGAATCGCGTGCGGTCGGAGATGGAGATTGCCGCCCCACGAGACGGGTCCCCCGTGCGCACCCAAGTGAAGCCCAACCCCGCGCTCGAGCCGACGCGCTACGGCAGCCAACGCTCGGCCGCTCCAGGCCGAGGGCGATCGTCTTTCCGCGGCC
>JBFWSI010000662.1:0-2765 GCA_050248455.1 Gammaproteobacteria bacterium
ACGAACACGTTGGTGCGCCTCGTCAGAACCACTTCCACGTTCTCGAGTTTCGCCAGGAGCTTTTCGAGACGTAGCGCCACGTCGAGCACCAGCTCGGCTTCGGTGAGCCCTGTGCCCTTCGCGCCAGGGTCGTGTCCGCCGTGGCCAGGATCGATCACGATGCGGGATACGCCGAGTCCGAGCTGCCGTGCCATCGAGAGGGAGGTGGCTCCGCCCGCGCCCGGTGAGGGCAGCATCGGCGGCGGGATTGCGACTTGAACGCCTTCGGTCCCGCGTCCGGCGGCGGTCTTGGCCACCTCTGTCAGCGGCGCAGCCGGCGCATGGACCACTGCCGGAGCCGCGGACGCAGTCGCTACCGGAGGCGCTGCGGCAGCCGTTGCGAGCGGCGCTGCCGCGACAGCCGCCGCGAGGGCGACCGGAGCGCCAGACGCAGCAGATGCAGCGGACGCAGCCGGCGCTGGAGCTGCTGCCGCGCCCGCAGACGAGGCGGCAGCCACCGGCGCTGCTTCTGACGCAGCCCCCGACGCGCGCTTCGACGCACTCGCCGCCGCGCCCGCCGCCGCCGTCGAATCCCGCAAGCAGTCGATCACCAGCCGGAACGGGCTATACAGCGGATAGACGCTGTAGCTGGACACCCCGTCGGTGTCGAGCACGACGCGGGTGACGTTGTTCGGGTGGCGTCCAATTCGAATCTGTCCGACGACGTCGGTGTCGCCGTCGTAGCGCAGCGTGTGATCGATCAGGCCGAAATCGGCACGCGTCGGCGAGAGGTCGACGAAGATCCGATCGGGTCCCTCCAGCCGCTCGTTGTAGAAGGACACCTCGCGGTCGAGCTCGATCACCACGCGTACGACGTCGGGCAGCAGGAGGCGCCGTATATCCTTGATCTCCGCTGACGCCGTGCCGGACTCCGCCGCCTGAGCGGCAGCAACCTGGGTGGCCCGCTCTGGGGCGGACGCGGTGGTCGCAACCTCCGCCGCTGAGACCGGTCCCGCGGAGACCAGTCCCGCCGAGACCGCGACCGATGGTGCCGCCGGTGGACTCGCGGGCACCGGATTGGCTGCGGCCACGGCGACCGCGGCCTCCAGTTTCGCCAGTTCGCCTGGGGCCTGGCGCGCGAAGCGGCTGCTCGGATACTGCGAGGCGAGCAGCCTGAAGAGCCGCGCGGCCGTCGCTGCCTCGCGCGGCTCCTGGAACAGCGCGAACGCCTCGCTCGACAATCGCGCCGCGCGCCACAGCGCATCGTCGCAGTAGCTGCTGGCCGGGTACTGGCGAACCACCGACTCGAAGTCAGCGACGGCGGTGCGGACCGCCTTGAGCACCGTGGGCAGCGGTTTCGGCGCCGCGATGGCCTTGCGCACGGCGGTCTCCTCGCCGACGGCATTCGCGTACAGGGTACGAACCGGAACGGCCGAGCGCCGCGCCGATTGCGCAGCGGCCGGCCGTACCGCGGGACCCTCGAGGAGCGCGGCTGCGAGGCAGCCGAGTACGAGCGGCGTGTGGAAGCGGGAATACCGTTTCATCGCAGCTGTGCATCCACTTCATCGAAGTACGATTTGTCCACGAGCACCTCGCGAGGCTTTCCGCCTGCGGCAGGGGAGACGAGGCCCTCGATTTCCATCATGTCCACGAGACGGGCCGCGCGGCTGAACCCGATGCGCAGCCGCCGCTGCAGATACGAGATCGACGCCTGGCCGCTCTGGACGACGATGCGGGCGGCTTCGTCGTAGAGATCGTCCTTCTCCATTTCGATCCCCTCGGCGGTGGTCTTCTCTTCGGCCGTGATCGTCTCGTCGTAGGTCGGCCTGCCTTGCTTGCGCAGAAAGCTCGCGAGCCGCGCGCTCTCCTGCTCGGAGATGTACGGGCCGTGCAGGCGGATGAAGCGCGACGACGCCGGCGGCAGGAAGAGCATGTCGCCGCGGCCGAGCAGCTGTTCCGCGCCGTTGCCGTCGAGAATCGTGCGGGAGTCGATCTTCGAGGAGACGCGGAACGAGATCCTCGAAGGCAGGTTCGCCTTGATCAGGCCGGTGATCACGTCGACCGACGGACGCTGCGTCGCGAGGATCAGATGGATGCCGACGGCCCGGGCCATCTGCGCGAGCCGCGCGATCGACTGCTCGACCTCGTTGCTCGCGACCATCATCAGGTCGGCGAGCTCGTCGATGAGCACGATGATGAAGGGCAGCGGCTTGGCGTATTCGCCGTCCTTCGGCGTCCGCTTCTCGGCGACCGCCTGGAGGACGTTGCGGTTGTACTGCTCGATGTTGCGCACGCCCTCGGCTGCCAGCGTCTTGTACCGCTCCTCCATTTCGCGCACCGCCCAGCGCAGCGCGTTGGCCGCCTGCTTCGGGTCGACCACGACCGGCGTCAAGAGGTGCGGGATGTCCTCGTACATGCCGAGCTCGAGGCGCTTGGGGTCGATCATGATCAGCCGGATGTCTTCCGGCGTGGCCCGGTAGAGGATGCTCGTCAACATCGAGTTGATGCCGACCGACTTGCCGGTTCCGGTGGACCCGGCGATCAGCAGGTGCGGCATCGCGGCGAGGTCGGCGACGTAGGGCTCGCCGTGAATGGTCTTGCCCAGCGCGATCGTCAGCTTCGAAGACGAGCGCCGATAGATGTCGGACTCGAGCAGCTCGCGAAGGGAGATCTGCTCGCGCTGATGGTTGGGAATCTGGATGCCGACGGTGGACTTGCCGGGGATGCGGTCGATCAGGACCGACTCGGCCTGCATCGCGAGGCAGAGGTCGTCGGCGAGCCCGGTG
>JBFWSI010000663.1:0-2762 GCA_050248455.1 Gammaproteobacteria bacterium
TCGAACTCGCTGACGCAAGACGGGCTCTGGTGTGCCTCCAGCGCCTGGACATAGGCGCCCTGCTCTTCCAGCCCCGGCTCGCACATCTTGGCCGCCGCCAGGATCACGGCGTCGGCCCGCGCCGCGGCGACGCGCGCGAGCAGCATGTCTTCCTTGGGCTTGCGCAGATCGTGCTGCACCGGGCTGTACGAAGAGGACTCGATGTAGGCGCGCGCCAGCGCGGCGAGCGGCGCATCGTTCAGCGCGACGTCGGCGGTCAGCCAGCGCAGGCCGATCAGGAGATCGTCGTCGACGAGGTAGCAGGTGCGTCCCAGCATGCGCAGCAGGTCCAGCGGCGGCTGTTCGCAGAATCCGCCTTCGAGCACCACCCGCACGCGATCCTCGCGCCGCGTGCCGCGCTTGCGAATGCGCGGCAACAGGTTTTCCAGGAGCTCGTTGTGCTCCTCGCGCGGCAGCAGCCCGCCCAGCGCGACCAGGCAATAGGCGTCCGCCGCGTCCAGCAGCCACGGCGCGTCGCGCTTGAGGACGTAGAGCTCGCGCAACAAGGCCCTGTTGCGATTGAACACCTCGATCGAGCGCTGCAAGTCCGCCGTTTCTATCCGCCGGCCGGCGATGTCCTCCACCACGCCCTGCAGCCGCGCGTACTCATCGCGGAGATAGTCGACGCTGTGGGCGGAGTTGGGATTCTGCGGCAGGTACAGAACCTGACAGGGATAGGTGAAATTGCGGCCCCAGATTGCGGCGAGGTTGCGCGCCGCATCGCAGATCGGATGCGACACGAACAGCTCGAGCTCGAGCGCGCCGGAGAGCGCGGCTTCCAGCGAAGTCTTCAGTATCGAGCAGAGATAGGAGCCGAAGTGCGAGTCGGCGATCGCCGGCTCCAGCGGCGCGCCGCGCAGCTTGACCGGCAACAGGCCGGCAGCGTGGGCAATCTCTTCGGGAAAATAGACCTGGAAGTGGCCGGCGACCTTGCCGCCGGCGGAGCGCCATGCGCGCACGGTCGGAAAGCCGGGATCTTCGACCAGCTCGCGACAGAGGTAGAGCACGTCGTCCAGGGAGCCTTCGTGCCACTCCTGCGGGAGCGTCGTCATCCTTCCCCTCCGGCACGCTGCGCGCACTGTTGAGGCGGATGGTAGGAAGCGCGTCGCGCGCAGTCCTTGATCTAGATCGAGTGGCCGTGACGCGCGCGGCTCGATCGGCTGAACAGCCGGGCGCGAATATCGATCAGGGCTGCGCGCTATTCGTCATTCCCGCGCAAGCGCGAATCCACGCCTGACGACGGCTTGCCGCCGGGCGATTCTTTTACGGTGGAGCGCATCTACGTTCCGTCATTCGGGTGTTGCAGCGCGGAAACCGATGATGCTCGATGTCGTCGCGCCGCGGACGATGGACCTCTCACTCGAATCCATAGCGCGGATAGGCGCCGGAGATGGTGTGCTCGAAATGCGCCATGCCTTCGCCGTTCGGGCCGACGATGCGCATCGGGAACTCGGTGGGGCCGAGCCGGCGCTCGAGCGGCACATGCGGGGGTCCGGTGATGCCGTCACCCGGCGTCGTGTCGTAGCTGTCGTATTCGAGGTGCTCCGCGCCGCGATAGATGCCGGCCGAGTGGCCGTCCCGCCAGCCGCGGTAATAGCCCGCGCCCTGCACGTCGGCCGGCGTACCGGCAAGCGTCAATCGATAGCGGCGCGTGAGGCCGTCCTCGCCGTCCAGCTCCAGCGTGCCGCCGGTTGGGCGCGTGCTGCCTGGCAGGTACTGCAGATCGTGACGCACGGCCGTGAGCTTCACCGCATGGCCATCGGCGTAGTCGAGGCGGCCTTCGAAGTCGAGCGGACGGCCGTCGCTCGCTTCGTGCGTATTGATCATGCCGCAGTGATCGCCGCACTCGAAGGGCACCCACAGGCGCAGCGCGCGCGCATCGGCTTCCTCGGCGCGCCGATCGATGCCGCGGATACCGGTCGGCATCGCCATCGAGGAGCGCACTCCCCAGGAATGATCGCGCATGCCGTGCCACTGGTCGATGGCGATCGTCCGTCCCGCGACCTTGGCCTCGCCCTGCACGCGACAGACCTGCGTGTAGCGGATCAGATCGTTGACCACGGCGCCGAACTTCAGGTGCTGATAGCGCTCCTCGACGAAGGGCGGCGCCTGGGCAGCGATCTCGACGTCGAATTCGACCTCGGCGGGATTGGCCTCTGCGCTGAGCCGCAGGCGCTTCATCGGCTCGAGGATGGTGAGCTGCACCGGACCGACGGCGAGCTCGTCGTAACGGGGATGCAGTGCGCGCGAGGCCCGCAGCGCGCGCTGGCGATGCGCGTGCGTGACACCGGCCCAGCCGTCCATCACGTTGACGTTCGGATGCAGGCGCAGGCCGGCGTAGAAATACCAGTCCGGCGCGTAGAACGCGAACCAGTAGCCGTCGTTGTAATGCGCATCGGTCGTCGACGCCGTGTGGAAAGGCATCGGGTGCTGGTGAAAGGGATATTCGTCGAAGCTGGACAGGCGCATCGGCTCGGGCTCCTGCGGCGTGAATGTTCGTCGGACCGGTGGAGCCTCCCTCGCGGCCGGAAGCCCGTCAAGGGAGCGCGTGGACGATGGAGGCCGCCATTCCGGCGTCTTGCGCCGGAGTGAAGGAATTCGTCGTGCTTGCTCAGATCGGCACGGCGCTGTCGTTCTTCACTTCGTGCAGGGCGATGCTCGAACGGATGTGGGCCACGGCCGGCAGGCTGAAGATGTGATCCTTCAGGAACTGGTCGTAGCTC
>JBFWSI010000664.1:0-2756 GCA_050248455.1 Gammaproteobacteria bacterium
CGCTCTTCCGATCTCGGGCGAGGGTGAGCTCGGCGTGCGGCTGGCCGCGAAGGGCGAGCCGGCGTGGGACGCGATCGCCGAGGCCTTCAATTCGACGATGGCGAATATCGAGCGCGAGCGCGAGCGGCTCGTCCGGCGCGAGACCGAGCGGCAGCAGGGCGATGCGGCGCTGCTGTCGCTGCGCGAGGCGCTCGACAGCCACGCGATCGTTTCCGTCGCGGCGGCCAACGGCGACATCGTTTTCGTCAACGACGAGTTCTGCCGGAGCAGCGGCTACGCGGCCGACGAGCTGCTCGGCCGCAACCACAGCATCCTGAAGTCCGGTGCCCACGATGCGGCCTTCTACCGCGAGATGCGCTCGACGATCCGCGCCGGCCGGGCCTGGCACGGCGTGATCGAGAACCGGCGCAAGGACGGCGGCCACTACTGGGTGCAGTCGAGCATCCTGCCGGTGCTCGATGCGCACGGCGTGCCCCGGCAGTACATCTCGATTCGCACCGACATCAGCAGTCGCGAGCGCCTGCGCAAGGGCCTCGAGATGCTCGCCTGCGCCGAGCACGGGCAGGCCTTGTTCGCGAGTCTCGTCCACGGCCTCAGCGTCGGCCTCGACGCGCGCTGGACGGGCTTGAGCCGTCTGTGCAGCGATGGCGGGACGCTCGAAGTGGTGGCGTGCTGGGACGCCGGCGCGCCCGGCGAAACGTTCCGCTACGCGCTCGCCGGCGCACCCTGCGAACACGCGATGGCGACGGACGAGGCCTTCGTCGTCGGCAGCGACGTGCGCGCCCAGTTCCCGCACGCGCTCGCGCTCGCGACGCTGAACGTCGACAGCTATCGCGGACTGGTCGTCAGCGATCACCGCGGGCGGCCGATCGGCGTGCTGTGGGCGATGAGCGAACGACCGGCCGACGCCGATGCCGGCGAGGCGGCGCTGCTCGCGGTGGCGGCGAAGCGCGCGGCGGCGGAGCTGTCGCGTCTCGGCGTCGAAGGCGAGTTGCACGACAAGGACAAGCGGCTGGAAACGGTGATCGAGGGGGCCGGGCTCGCGGTCTGGGACTGGGAGATCCCCAGCGATCGCGTTCACGTCAACGAGCGCTGGGCGACGATGCTCGGTTACGCCGCCGACAGTCCGATCAAGCGGCTCGACGACTGGCGACGCCTGCTGCATCCCGACGATGCGCCCCACGTCGAGGCCGCCCTGCAGCGGCATCTCGACGGCGAGACGCCCGCGTTCAGCGCCGAGCTGCGGCTGCGCGCATGCGACGGCCAGTGGGTCTGGATCCTCGACAGCGGCCGCGTCACCCGCCGCGACGCCGCGGGCCGGCCGCTGCGCGCGACCGGCATCCACCTCGACATCACCGAGCGCAGGCGCGCCGAGCAGGCCCTCGCCGCCGAGCGCTCGCGCCTCGAGCTGGCGCTGCGCGCCGGCCGCATCGGCTTCTGGGACTGGGACCTCGAGAGCGGTGCGGTCGCCACCAACGACGTCGTGCAGACCGTGTTCGGCACCGTCGCGGCCGGCTTTCGCGACATGCGCGAGTGGTTCTCGCTGATCCATCCCGACGATCGCGAGGACTTCGTCACCGCTGCGCGCGCCTGTCTCGACGGACGTCAGGAGAGCTTCCAGCAGATCGCGCGCTGGCGCACCGAGCGCGGCTGGATCTGGCTGCGCAGCCAGTCGCAGGTGACGGCACGCGACGCCGAGGGCCGCGCGCTGCGCATGATGGGCGTGCACATCGACATCGACGAACAGCGTCGCGCCGAAGAGCGTATCCGCGAGCAGGAGGAGCGCCTGCGGCTCGTCGTCGACTGCGCGGCCCTCGGGATCTGGGATTGGGACATGAGCACGGGGCGCGTCGAGTCGAACGAGCGGCTCGCGCACATGCTGGGCTACGAGCCGGCGGATCTGCAGACGCATGCGAGCCTCGCCGCCCTCGCGCATCCGGACGACGTGGCGCTGCTGAACGACGCGACGCGCGCGCATCTGCAGGGACGCAGCCCGTTCTTCGCGGCGGAAGTGCGCCTGCGCGGCAGCCACGGCCAGTGGATGTGGGTGCTTTCGCGCGGTCGGATCGCGCGGCGCGACGCGCAGGGTCGCGCCGTGCGCATGGCGGGCATCCATTTCGACGTCACCGAGCGTCACGTCGCGGCGCTGGAGCGCGATCGCCTGCAGGCCCAGCTGCAGCAGGCGCAGAAGATGGAAGCGCTGGGACAGCTGACCGGCGGCATCGCGCACGACTTCAACAACATCCTCGCCAGCATTCTCGGCTATGCGTCGCTGGCGCACGGCCGCTACGCAGGGGGCAACGCCAAGCTGACGGAATATCTCGCCGCGGTGATCACGGCCGGTGAGCGTGCGCGCGATCTGATTGCCAAGATGCTCGCCTTCAGCCGCGACACGCCGCGCGAGCGCGGCAGCTCGATGGACGTCGCGGCGCTGGTGCGTGAAGTCGCGACCCTGCTGGCCTCCGTCATTCCCTCGAGCATCACGATCGCCGTCGACGTCGCCGCCGACGTGCCGCGCGTCCAGCTCGGCGCGACCGATCTGCACCAGGTGCTGGTCAATCTCGCCGTCAATGCGCGCGACGCGATGGGCGAGTCGGGCCGCCTCGACATCACGGTCGCGGCCGTGCGCTGCGTGCGCGAGGTGTGTTCGACCTGCCACGAGCTCGTCGACGGCGACTACGTCGAGATCGTCTGCCGCGACACGGGCTCGGGGATGGACGAGACGCTGCTGAAGCGCGTCTTCGAGCCGTTCTTCA
>JBFWSI010000665.1:0-2753 GCA_050248455.1 Gammaproteobacteria bacterium
CCGGGCCGCTGCGGCAACCAGGCGCTATGTCGAAGCGGATGATGCCTGGGCCGTGATCACGGACAAGGTGCCGCCGTCCTTCGAAGTGTGGTGGGAAGGCATGTTGAGCCGGATCGAGCTGCGTGCGGCCTCGACCCGGCCGGAAGCGGCCTGCGAGCTGACGGGCAAGGTCGCGCGTCAGGCGCAAGCCCCGACGGCCGAGCTGGCGCAGCGCTGGGACGCCCTGCGGCGACGGGTGGCCTGCGCGCCGGCGTCGTGAGGCCAGGCAGAAACGAGGCGGCCCCGCGGCCGCAGAGACGAGACGCGCGAGCGCGCCGGCGCAGGACCGTGCGGCCGCGCGCGCAAGCACAGGAGAGACAGCGATGCGAGTGATCGACTTTTTCGACAAGGCCGTGCTGGCGCAACCGGCGCGCGTGGCGTTCGTGTCGAAGACCCGGACCTATACCTATCGCGAGATGGAGGCGCTGTCGCGCCGCGTCGCGCAAGCCATCGTCGCCACGGGCCTGTCCGAGGCCGGTCGCATCGCCGTCTACGCGCCGAACGACGTCGACGCCTTCGCCTGCGTGCTCGCGACCTTCCGCGCCGATGCGACCTGGGTGCCGATCAACGCGCGCAATGCGCTCGACGCCAACATCGACTTCATGAACCTCACCGAGTGCGAGTGGCTGTTCTATCACAGCAGCTTCGCCGACAACGCGCGCGAGATCCGTGCCCAGGTGCCGAGCCTGAAACACCTGGTGTGCATCGACGAGGCGCGCGACGGCGTGCCTTCGCTCGCGCAGTTCATGACGCGCGGCGAGGGCGTCGAAATCCCGGACCTGCCCTACGATCCGCACCGCATGTCGACGATCCTCGGCAGCGGCGGCACGACGGGCCGCTCGAAGGGGATCATGTGGGACAACCTGACCTGGTCGACGCTGCTCGCCGAGACCTCGATCGCGATGCCCAGCGATCGGCCGCCCGTGCATCTCTGCGCGGCGCCGATGACGCATGCCGCCGGCATCCTGACCTTCATGCTAACGCCGCAGTGCCCGACCAACGTGGTGCTCGAGAGAATCGATCCGCTGGAGATCATGGAGACGATCGAGCGCCACCGCGTCACGCACCTGTTCCTGCCGCCGACCGCGCTGTACGCGATGCTCGCGCATCCGCGCGTGCGCGAGTTCGACTATTCCTCGCTGACGCATTTCCTGATCGCCGCCTCGCCGGTGTCGCCGGACAAGCTCGCGGAGGCGGTCGAGGTCTTCGGCCCGTGCATGTGCCAGTGCTACGGCCAGGTCGAGACGCCGATGCTGATCACCTATCTGCCGCCGGCGGAAATCGCCGCCGCCGCGCGCGACCCGGCGTTGCGCCATCGCCTGAAGAGCTGCGGCAAGCCGTGCACGATGACCTTGATGGCGATCATGGACGACGACGGCAAGCTGCTGCCGCGCGGCGAGCGCGGCGAAATCGTCGCCCGCGGCGATCTGGTCGCGCCGTGCTACTACCGCAACCCGGAGGGGACGGCCGAAGCGCGACGCTACGGCTGGCACCACACCGGCGACGTCGCGTACTGGGACGAGGAAGGTTACGTCTACATCATCGATCGCAAGAAGGACATGATCATCACCGGCGGCTTCAACGTGTTCTCGGCCGAGGTCGAGGCCGCGATCAATGCCCATCCCGGCGTGGAGAACTGCGCGGTGATCGGCACGCCGGATCCGAAATGGGGCGAGGCGGTCACCGCCATCGTCGTGCTGCGTCCCGGCCAGACGCTCACCGCCGACGCGCTGATCGAGTTCACGAAGGACAAGCTCGGCAGCGTGAAGGCGCCGAAGAAGATCGAGATCTGGCCCGAGCTGCCGCGCTCGCCGGTCGGCAAGGTGCTGAAGACCGAGATCCGCAAGCAGTTCTGGACCGGCGCCGAGCGCGCGGTCAACTGAGAGCATCGTGGCGGGCATCCCGATCGTTTTGCTGACGGGCTTCCTCGGCAGCGGCAAGACGACGCTGCTGAAGCGCCTGCTCGCGGATCCGGCCTGCACCCGCACGATCGTCGTCATCAACGAGTTCGGCGAGGTCGGCATCGATCATCTGATCGTCGCGAATCTCGCCGAGAGCATCGTCGAGCTGCGCAACGGCTGCCTGTGCTGCACCATCCGCGGCGATCTCGCGCTGACCCTGCACGAGCTGCTCTACAAGCGGCGATTGGGCGAGCTGCCGCCCTTCGATCGCATCGTGATCGAGACCAGCGGCCTCGCCGATCCGGTGCCGCTCGCGCACACGCTGATGGTGACGCCGGCGCTCGTGCGCACCGTGCATCTCGCGCGCATCGTGACCGTCGTCGATGCGCTGAACGGGCCACAGACGGTCGCCGCGCACGAGACGGCCGGCGATCAGATCGCGCTCGCCGATCTCGTGGTGCTGTCGAAAGGCGATCTCGCCGCCGCGGGCGAGCGCGACGCCGCGCGCGCGCTGGTGGCGGCGCTGAATCCCGCGGCCGTCGTCGTCGAGGCGGTGCAGGGCGATTTGCCGGCCGAGCTCGTCGTCGCCGACGAACCGGCGGAAGCCCACGATCCGGCGCGCCGCGCCGCGCGTGTCGCCGCCTGGACCGCGCGCCACGCCGATCACGTGCATGAACACGCGCACGACGCGCGCTACTGGAGCCTCGTCTGCCGGCACGCCGGCGCGCTCAGCCTCGCCGGCACTACCGTGTTCTTGAACCGGGTCGTCAACGAGCTGGGCCCGCGGATCCTGCGCATCAAGGGCATCGCCGG
>JBFWSI010000666.1:0-2739 GCA_050248455.1 Gammaproteobacteria bacterium
TCGATCGCAACGCCGCGCTGATCCGCGCGGTGCAGCTTGCGCCGCGGCTCGCGCTGACGCTCGCCGAGGTCGACGTCGCACTCGCGGTGTGGCGCCAGCGCGATCGCGACTACGCGATCCCGCCGCGCGCCGATCCCGTGATCTCGCTGCATGGCGCCGGCCGCGGGCGCGTGCGCTACGGCGACGGCGACGGCTGGAGCCGGCGCAGCACCACGCTCGGCACCGTGACCTTCCTGCCGGCCGGCGTATCGACGCGCTGGCGCGTCGAAGGCGGCGAGGTCGAGCACCTCGCGCTGACGATCGGCCCGCGCTCGCGCCTGCGCGCGCTGGTCGACGGCGCGGCGCGCGAGCTCGAGGTCGGCCTGCCCGATGCGCTGAACGTCGCGCTCGCGCAGGCGCTGGTCGCGCAGCTGACGGTGCAGGAGGGCGTCGACCGCGCCTACGCGACGAGCCTGTGCGAAACGCTGCTGCGTCACTTCGCGCGCCAGCATCGCAAGCCCGTCGCGGGCGATACGCGCAGTCTGCGCAGCGCGCTCGCCGTACGCGCGATCCGGGACATCGAGGCGCGCTTCGCCGAGCCGCTGCGCGTGCGCGAGCTCGCGGCGACGGCGGGCCTGAGCGCGCCGTACTTCAGCGAGCTCTTCAAGCGCGAGACGGGCCGCTCGCCGCATCAGTATCTGCTCGAGGTGCGCATCGAGCGCGTGCGCGAGGCGCTGCGCGCGACGGGCTTGCCGCTCGGCGACATCGCGCAGAACTTCGGTTTCGCGAGCCAGAGCCATCTCAACGCGGCGTTCCGCAAGCGCACCGGCATGACGCCGGCGCAGTACCGGGCGCAGCATCGCGGCTGAAGAATCTGCAAACCGCCGCGTCGCTTTGCGCAAGACGCGCCGGGGTCTCGTGCCTAGGCTCTAGGGCAAGTGCAGCCTGGGAGTACGCCTCGTGAATGCCGTCCTCGATTTCGCCGGCGATGTCGACGCCTTGCTCAACGACCCCGGTTTCTTCGCGACCGGGGACTACTACCGGCTCTTCGATCGCATGCGCCGCGAGGATCCCGTGCACTGGACGGGGAGCCCGGACGGCCGCGGCTACTGGTCGGTGTTCGCGCATGCGGACATGAAGCAGGTGCTGAACGAGCCCGTGCTGTTCAGCTCGGAGCGCGAAGGCGTGATGCCCGTGATCGACACCGCGATGGCGGAGATCTCGCGCGAAGCAATGGGCGTCGGCGAGAACGTGCTGACCATCGATCCGCCGCGCCACGGCGAGTTTCGCAAGGTCATGGCCGCGCCCTTCCTGCCCAAGGCGCTGGCCGATGGCGAGGGGCGCACGGCCGAGCTCGTCCGCGGCATCTTCGACGCGCTGCCCGCGCACGGCGAAATCGATCTCGTCGGCGATCTCGCGGTGCGCATTCCGATGGCGGTGATCTGCGACATCCTGCAATTGCCGCCCGCGGACTGGGACGACTTGCTCGCGTGGGGCAAGATGGCCATCGGCGGCACCGATCCCGAGTACATGCAGGGCAGCGCCGCGGCCACCGTCGCGCGCGGCTTCCGGCTCATGTACGACTACAGCATGCGCCTCGCGATGGCGCGCCGCGGCTGTCCGCACGCCGACCCGCTGGCGATGCTCGCCAATGCCTGCGTCAACGCGCAGGCGCTGCGCCCGTCCGAGATCGCGCACAACGGCGTGCAGCTGATGCTCGCCGGCTTCGAGACCACGCGCAATGCGTTCTCGGGCGGCGTGCTCGCGCTGCTCGAGCATCCGGACCAGATGGCGCTGCTGCGCGAGGATCCCAAGCGGCTGCGGCTCGCGGTCGAGGAATTCGTGCGCTGGTCCGATCCCGTGATCTCGCTGATGCGCGTGGCGACCGCGGACACCGAACTGGGCGGTCGGCGCATCCGCGCCGGCGATCGGCTGCTGCTGTGGTTTCCGTCCGCGAATCGTGACGAAAGCGTGTTCGAGGACCCCTATCGCTTCGACGTCACGCGTCATCCGAACCTCCACCTGGGCTTCGGTGCAGGGCCGCACTTCTGTCTCGGTGGACCGCTCGCGAAGCTCGAGATCAGGCTCGCGATGGAGGAACTGCTCGCGCGCTACGACGGCATCGAGATCACGGGGCCGGTCGAACGCGTGCAGTCGAGCTTCGTCGGCGGCCTGAAGCACCTGCCCGTGCGCCTGCATTCGCGTCGCGGCTGAGCCTGGCGCCGGGATCGTTGGTGTCCGCGCGCTGAGGGATCAAGCGCCGATTGCCGCGCAAGTTCCGGCACGCGGCCGGCGCGGCGCGCGTGGGAAGCTTCGCATCGGTTTTCATCCGACACGAGGCAGGTCATGGTCGAAGCTTTCGAGCGCCGTGCAGCGCAGGCGGCTGCATGAGTCGTTTCATCCTGATCCACGGCTCCTGGCACGGCGCCTGGTGCTGGCACAAGGTCGTGACGCGTCTGCGCGCGCTGGGCCATGCGGTCGCGGCGCCGGATCTGCCTTCGCACGGCCGGGACTGGACGCCGCCGCGCGAAGTCGGGCTCGAGGACTACCTCGGCCGCGTCGAGCGCGAGCTCGATGCCGACGCCGCGCCGGCGATCGTGGTCGCCCACAGTCGCGGCGGGCTCGTGCTCTCGGCGCTCGCCGAGCGCCATCCGGCGCGCATCGCCTGCGCCGTCTATCTCGCGGCGGTGATGCAGGCGGACGGTCAATGCGTGTTCGATCTCCTGCCCGACGCTGGGGACTCGCTGCTGCTGCCGTCGA
>JBFWSI010000667.1:0-2735 GCA_050248455.1 Gammaproteobacteria bacterium
GACTGGACACGCTTTGGCTTCTGGTTGCACGAGTCTTCTGCCTGATGCCGCAGATACGAACTATCGGGGTGCAGCGGCTCGCACTAGCATCGCAAACGATTTAGCGAAGAAGTACGCGGAATCAGGTTCAACTGCACTTACTGAGCACTTATCTGTTTCGTTGCAAGAGTCTTGCTGTGCGGAAATCGGCAGTAACGTTTTGATTTGATTGGTGGAGCCGGGGGGGATCGAACCCCCGGCCTCCGCATTGCGAACGCGGCGCACACCCAGCTGAGCTACGGCCCCACACGACTGAGGATGAGAATTCTAACGGGCGGTTCGCGGTGGCGGCAACCCCGAGGCGCGGGCAGGAAACCCGGCGGCGGCGAATTTCGCAGGCGCCGATTCCGCTTGTCTACGGCCATCCCCGGCCCCCGGATTCGCTGCGCACGTCCGGGCCGGATGCGCATCCGGCCCGATGAAGCGGGCGACGCGGAATCCGACGGCGAGGCTCAGCGCACGCGCACGTGCCGGCGATCGAGCTCGGCGCAGAACTGTTCGATGCGCCGGAGCATCGCCGGGGCGGGATCGACGAAGCGTGCGCCGATGCGCGGCACGCGCGGACGCGCGGGCGCGTCGATGTGCAGCAGCTCGATGTCGCTCAGGATCGTGCGCTCCTCGGGCAGCAGGATGCGGCAGGTCGCGAGCGCGTGCCTGTCCCGCTTCGGATCGAGCTCGCCGCTGCGGATGCGGGCGCAGAGCCCGCCGACCGACAGATCGCGCAGCTCGCCGCGCAGCTCCTGCTCGTCGGCGAAGACGACGATCACTTCGAAGCCCTGGCTCAGCGGCACCGTCACGCGATGCTGCCGCCGCCGCTGGGCGTAGATCACTTCCTGCGGAAAGGCGACCTTGTAGTAGGGCAGGTCATCCTGTGCGCCGATCTGCGTCACGCGGCTCTCGAAGCGCAGCTCGATGCCGTCGACGAGCGCGCGCACCTCGATGCGTGGCTCGGCCTTGATGCGCTCGTGGCCCAGCGCGGGCGTCAGCTCGTCGAGCACCAGATAGCGCCCGTCGCGCACGACTTCGAGGATCGCGCTCGTGTACGGCGTGCGATCGGGACCGACGCAGACAGTCAGCAGGCAGCGCGTGTCGAAGGCGCGCTTGAGCAGCAGGTAGATTTCGGCCTGTTCGCCTTCGGGCGCGGCATCGTCGTCCCGGTTCGGTCGCCCGCCGCGGCCGAGGATGTATTCGAGGCCCACGTGAGAACTCCGGCGACGGCTGCGTTCAGACGCGTTCCCAGGCGCGCGAGCGGCCGCTGTCGCCGAGACGACCGCGGGCGTCGTAGACCCGCTCGCCCGGACGGCGTCCGGTCAGCAGATCGAGCAGCGAGGTGACGAAGTTGCGGCTGGCGTCGACCGCCGCGCCGTTGGTGCGGTTGGCGAGCGCACAGCGCGCGAGCAGCGCGCGGATCTGCGCCCATTCGGTCGTTTCTTCCGGTGACAGCTCGGCATCGGCGGCCGGCAGCGGACATTGCCGGCCGAGCGTCCCGAGCGAGGCGACGAGCTGCTGCTTGGCCTCGACCGCGTGCTCGAGGGCCGCGGTGTCGCGCCGGCGCAGCGCTTCGTATTCGCTGGCGAGCACGCGATCGAAGTCCTCGAGCAGGGCGCGCAGCGTGCCGCGCGCTTCGGTGGTCGGAGCGCTCATCCGCGAGCGCCGCGTCAGCCGCCCTGCGGGCCGGACAGCATCGCCTCGAAATTGGCGAGCTTGTCGGCGACGGCTTCGGCGTCGACCTGGTAGCTGCCGTCGGCGATCGCCTGACGGAACTGCTCGACGCGCTTGCCGTCGACGGCCGGCACGTCGGCGACCGACTGCGTCAACTGCTGCAGGCGGCTGCCCAGATCGGTCAGGGTCACGACTTCCGAGCTGCCGGGCGCGCCGGTCGGGGCCGCGGTCTGCGGCTTGTCGATCTTCGCGGCGCGGGCATCCAGCGCGGTCACCACGCCGGTGGTCGAAGGGTTGATTTCGGACACCATAGGATTTGCTCCCTCTTCGTTGGAAGCCTTAGCGGCTCCGGATGCGTGCAACTTTATGCAGTTATATAGGTTTGTGATTGTGATCGCACAGGCCTGCGCCGCGTGGGGCGCGCATCGACGTCACGGCCGTACCGCCGCGACTTCCACCACGCCGTCGGCGAGGATCACGCCCTCGACGACGCGCTTCGAATTCACGTTGCGCACCGGAATGCGCTCGCCCAGCGTGCCGTCCTTCAGCGCCGTCCCGGCGACGCGCACCGCCACCGGCCCGCTCGCGAGCGACAGGGTCACGGCCTGGCCCCGTCGCACGAGCTGCGGCGCCTTGAGCTGGTTCGCGTTCAGCGTCGTGCCGGCGGCGATGTCGCGCATCGCGACGCGGCCGAGCGCGAAGTCCGGCGACTCGAGCACGCCCGCCGGCGCACTGGGCAGCAGCCTGGTGACGGTGGTGAGGTCCGCCGCGCTCAAGGTCGTGCCGCGGGCGATCGGCCGCGCGGCGACGACGAGGTCCTGCGCCCGGCGCACGAGGGCCGGCACGAACAGCGTCCACGGCGTGTCGCCCTCGCAGCGCACGCCGACCGAGGTGTGGCCGCTGGTGCGGCCGCCGGGCGGCAAGAACGGCGTCAGCGGCAGGCTGCAGCGCTGCAGCTACAAGCGGGCGTCCAGCCGGCCGACCTCGACGTCGACCCCGGCCTCGCTGCCGCCGGCCTCGGCGAGCAGGAATTC
>JBFWSI010000668.1:0-2732 GCA_050248455.1 Gammaproteobacteria bacterium
TTCGCGCTGCGACATCTGCTCGTCCGCGCCCAGCAGCAGCGACATCAGCGCGTCGCGCACGACCTCGGACTTCGCCGACAGCTTGCCCTCGAACAGCGTACCGCCTTCGAGGCCCGGGTTGCGCACGACGTCCTCGAAGAAGCGCGCATAGTCTCGGTACTCCGGCACCCATTCGGCGGCGAAGCGGAAGTGCTCGCGGTCCGAGCCGAAGCGATGGCCTTCGAGCTCCTTGTTCAGCAGTTCGAGGCGCCGCTTGCCTTCGCTGATCGCCTGGTGGATCTCCTGGCACAGGTGCGACACGAAGGCGTTGTTGAAGCTCGCCTTCAGCTGCTGCAGCTGGGCGTGCTTCTCGACGAGTACGTTGTTCTTCAGAATGTTGTACACGCGGTCGATGTCCCGCCGCAGCCCGCAGATGCCGTCGAACAGCGCCGCGTCGTAGCTGCCGGCGAAGGCGGTGTAGACAACGGCATCCGAGGGCCGCGACACGCGGCGGTTGTGTTCCTGCAGCGTCTCGCCCATCGCCCGCTCGGCCTTCATAAGCCGGCCATCGACTTCCGCGCGCAGCGCATCGGCGCGTGCGGGGTCCAGCGTCTGCGCGTCCTGCTCGGCCGCGCGCAGTTGAATCTCCAGGTCGAACTCCGGCCAGCCCGTGTGCAGCACACGCAGCCGATCTTCGGCGGTCTGCATCTCGTCCTGCGCGCTGTCCTTGAGTTCGCTGATGCTCTCGATGCGCCGGCGCAGGCTCCCGAGTTCGTTCTCGAGCTGCCCGCGCGCCTGGTTCAGCGCGCCGATCCGATCCCAGGCCTCGCGCTCCTCTGCCTGCAGGCGCTGCAGCTGATCGTCCAGCGATTGCCAGGCGCTGACGTCGAGCTGGTCTAGCAGCATCTCGATGGAGGCGATCTCGCGATGAATCGTGAGCGCCGCGCCGAGCCCGTCCGCGTGGCTCACCGGCCGTAGGCGATCGACCGCATCGAGCAGGCGCGCACTCTCCTGAACCTGGTCGTTGGCTTCCTGGCGCGAGCGCAGCAGCTGCTCGAGTTCACGCCGCCGCGCCACCAGCGCCCGTTCGCGGGCCGCCGCGCCGAACACGAGATCGGCGTCCGCGATGTCGCAGCGGAACATCGCGTAGTTGCCGGAGCCCATGCCGTCGATGGTGACGCCGCGTGCCGTCTGGCGCAGTGCTTCCGCGTCCTCCACCCGCACCACGTTGCCGTAGCTCGCGGTGATGTAAGCCTGGGCGACGCCGTGCGTAAATTTGAGCACGTCGAGTATCGACCCCTTTGCCGGGCTCATCCGCGCCGCGTCGCGCAGCGCCTTTGCGCCCTGGATCACGCGCGCGCGGTTCTCGCGACCGGGAATCGCACGCACGATGCGAATCGCCGCGGCCTCGTAGTCCTCATCGACGATGATCCCGAAACGCGCGCCGCCGATGTAGCCTTCGATGGCCGACTGCCAGCGCGCGTCGCTGACCTCGATGTGATCGCACAGCACGCGCGCGTCGGCCTTCGGGCATTGCGCTCGAATCGCGGCGAGTGCCCGCTCGACATAGGCTGGGTAGACCGACTGCTTCGCGTCCAGCCGGTCGATCTCCTGCTGCTTGCGCTGGCACTGCTCCGCTACCGACTCGTAGCGCCGACGACGTGTGCCGTGCGCATCCGCGAGCTGATCGCGGCGTGTCTGTTGATCGGGCTGGGCGTGGCGCCAGTGCTCGGCGAGTTCCGTGTGCGCGCGCTGCGCCGTGCGCGAGAGTTCGAGCTGCCGCTCCAGCATGCTCGCGTCATTCGTCAGATCCTTCTGCAGCAGCATCGCGGGTTCGAGCTCGTCCTGGCGCTCGCCGGCGAGCACCTGCTCGACGAGGCGGCGCGCGCGGAGATCCGTCAACTGCGGCAGTTCGGCGGCGAGCGTCGGCGAGGCCAGCGACTGCGCAAGCCCACGCGCGGCCTGAAGATTGCGCTGGACCTGCTGCGCGTCGACGAGCAGGCTGCGCACGGTCTCGGCGAGCTTCGTGTCGAGC
Source organism: Gammaproteobacteria bacterium (assembly GCA_050248455.1). Taxonomy (GTDB): domain Bacteria; phylum Pseudomonadota; class Gammaproteobacteria. The sequence goes on from JBFWSI010000668.1 coordinate 2,015, forward strand.
GTCTTGCGGTCGCGCTCCAGCCGGTCCTTCTCGCGCAGTGGCTCGACGTGCTCGCGCTGCGCTTCGAGCCGCACGACGGCGCCGTGAAGTTGATCGCGCCGCGCTTCGCTGGCCTTGATCTCGTCGTTGTTATCGGCGATCCGCCGCGTGAGGCCCTCGCGCTGCTCGACCGCCCCGAGGTAGTTCGCCTGGTGGCGATGGTAAGCCGCCTGCGCCAGCGCGTAGTCCAGCGTCACGCGCTCGATCCAGCCTTCGATGTAGGCCTGCGCATGATGGCCGGCCGCCTCCAGCAATTGCGTGCTGTCCTTGTAGGCCTGCGCCTCGCGCTACATCTCGTGGATGGTCTTCAGCTGGCTCGACACCGCGCGCACGGCATCGCCGAGGTCGCGCCGTTCGAGCACCTCGTCCGCGACGAACTGCGTGATGCTGCTGACCGGCTTGTAGGCCATGAAGCGCGAGAAGGCACGTGCGGCCGCCATCGCTTCCCGCTCCGTGACGGATTCCCGCTTGCCGCGCAGCGCCGCATACAGGCGCCTCAGGTAGGCACGCTTCTGATCGTAGCGCTCGACGCTGCGCTTGCCGTGGCGGGCGATGAGCTCCTTCTCGATGTCGTCGAGCGCGACGACCTCGCCACGGCTGACGAAGGCATCGATACCGAGTTCGACGTCCGGCAGCACGAAGAAGGCGAGCTGGTCTTCGCGCGCCAGCGGCTGCTTGC
>JBFWSI010000669.1:0-2731 GCA_050248455.1 Gammaproteobacteria bacterium
GCATGCGCACGCCGAAGCGCGCTTCGTGCAGCGCGTGGACATCGCTCCACAGCCGCGCGAGGTTGGCGGGCGTGAAGTCGTCGAAGTCGAAGGGCACCTCGAGCTCGTAGTTCTGGCCGAGGTAGCGCAGATCGATCGTGCGCTGGACGGCGAGCGGGCCGTGGTAGCCCTGCGCCGCGAGCTCGGCCTCGGCGCGCCCGAGCAGCTCGCGCAGGAAGCTGCCGGCGCGGCCGGCATCGAAGCGCGTCGAGGTCATCTGGATCGTGCGCTCGAGATCGACGCGCGCATCCGTCAGCACGAAGCCGAAGGCCGAGAACTGGCCCGGATGCAGCGGCACCACGCCCTGCGGGATGCCCGCTTCGTCGAGTAGCTCGGACAAGTGCAGCGGGCCGGCGCCGCCGAAGGCGAAGAGCGCGAACTCGCGCGGATCGAGCCCGCGCTCGAGCAGCACCGTGCGCAGCGCGCCGACCATGTTGTTGTTGACGATGCGCAGGATCGCGAGTGCGAGCGCCTCGATGTCCATGCCCAGCGGCTCGGCGATGCTCGCCAGCGCGGCGCTGGCGCGCTCGGCCGCAAGCGCCATGCCGCCGCCGAGGAAGTTCGCGGGGTTGATGCGGCCGAGCACGAGGTTCGCGTCCGTCACCGTCGGCCGCGTGCCGCCGAAGCCGTAGCAGGCGGGGCCGGGATTCGCGCCGGCGCTCTCCGGGCCGACGCGCAGCATGCCGCCCTTGTCGATCCACGCGATCGAGCCGCCGCCGGCGCCGATGGTCCGGATGTCGATCATCGGGATCTGGATCGGCAGGCCGAACTCGATCTCGAAATCGGTCGTGAAGCTGATCTTGCCGTCGACGACGGTCGAGCAGTCGGTCGAGGTGCCGCCCATGTCGAGCGTGACGGCGCGCGCGATCCCGAGCTCGCGCGCGACCTCGCGCGTCGCGACGACGCCGCCGGTCGGCCCCGACAAGGTCAGCTGCACGGGCTGCTCGCGCGCGGCGTCGAGGCTCATCTCGCCGCCGTTCGACTTGATCATCACGACCGGCGCACGCACGCCGGCGGCGTCGAAGCGCTCGCGCATCGCGCCGAGATAGTTCTGCAGCACGGGCTTGACGTAGGCATCGGCGAGCGTCGTCGACGCGCGCTCGTATTCCTTCCACTTCGGCAGCACGTCGTAGCTGATCGAGATCGGGATGCCAGGCAGCTTTTCCTGCAGGCGCGCCCGCACCGCCTGCTCGTGCGCGGGGTTGACGTAGGAGAAGAGCAGGTTGACGGCGACGGCCTGAATGTCGCCCGCCGCACGGATGGCCGCGGCGACGGCATCGATGCTCGCGAGATCGAGCGGCTGCAGGACTTCGCCGTCCGCGCGCAGGCGCTCGTCGACCTCGAAGCAGTGACGGCGCAGCACCAGCGGCCGCGAGCGCACCCAGCCGCTGTCGTAGTGATGCTTGCGATGGCCGCGCTGCAGGAAGGGAATGTCGCGAAAGCCGCGCGTCGCGACATAGGCGACGCGCGCGCCCTTGCGTTCGAGCACCGCATTGGTCGCGACGGTAGTGCCGAGACGCACGTTGTCGATCGTCGACGGATCGCCGATCCGGGCGAGGCCCGTCAGGATGCCGCGGGTCGGATCCTCGGGGGTCGTCAGGTTCTTCCATACCGCGAGCGCGCGCGTGTCGCGATCCCAGGCCACGAAATCGGTGAACGTGCCGCCGACGTCGACGCCGACGAGATACCGGGCCATGCTGCCTCCCGCTCGCTTTTACGGGACTGTAATCAGGTCGCCCCGCGCGCCGCAAGCCCGCTCGCCGCGGACGAGGGCAGCCGCTATCATCGGGGCCGGTCCCCCGGTGCAGATCTCCGCGATTCCCGCTTCCATGTCCGCGCTCGTCATCGCCTTGAGTCTCGCCGGCTTCATCGTCGTCGCCTGCATGCGCGTCAGCGATCCGCTGCTGCCGGTGATTGCCGAGGAATTCCACGTCAGCATCGGCCAGGCCGGCATCGTCGTCACGGCCTATGCCGTCGCCTATGGTCTCTTTCTGCTCGCCTACGGGCCGCTCGGCGATCGCTACGGCAAGCTCAGGATCATCGCGTGGACCCTGACGGGCGCGAGCGCCTGCGTCGCCGCCTGTGCCTTCGCCACCAGTCTCGCGATGCTCGCCGCGCTGCGCTTCCTGACCGGCGTCGCGAGCGCGGCGACGGTGCCGCTCGCGATCGCGTGGATCGGCGACAACGTGTCGCTCGAGCAACGCCAGAAATCGATCGCGCGCTACATGAGCGGCATCATCTTCGGTCAGATGCTCGGCAGCGCGCTCGGCGGCGTGCTCGCCGACTGGTTCGGCTGGCGGGCGATCTTCCTGATCTTCGGCGCGTTGACGGCGCTCGCCGCGGCCTTCGTGTGGAGCCGCGTGCGCGGCGAAGTGCTCGCGATGGCGCCGCGCGCGCCGCTGCGCCAGGCGGGCCAGCGCTACATCGAGCTGATCCGGGATCCGCGCGCGGCCGACGTCCTGACCAGCGGGCTGGTCGAAGGCTTCTGCGTGTTCGGCGCGCTTGCCTACGTCGGTGCGCTGCTGCACGTGAAGCACGGGCTCAGCTTCACGCTGGTCGGCCTCTGCCTGCTCGCCTACGGTGTCGGCGGCCTCGTCTACAGCGTGAATGCACCGGCGATCCTGCGCTTCCTCGGCCAGCGCGGCATGCTGGCCTACGGCGGCGTGCTGATGGCCTGGAGCCTGATCATGAT
>JBFWSI010000670.1:0-2730 GCA_050248455.1 Gammaproteobacteria bacterium
AGGCCGTCGATCGCGTGGTGACGGTGGCGGCGAACCTCGATCTGGAAGCATGGGCCGCGATGCACGGCTATTCGCCGCTCAGCGCCTCGCTGGATCCCGCGCGACGCCCGTCGCTGCCGCCGCGGGTCGTTCAGATCCACTATGCGGGCGGCCGCGATCGCAACGTGCCGCCGGCACTGATCGAAGCCGCGCTGCAAGCGCAGATCGGCGCACGTCTCGTCGTCGTCGACGATGTCGCCCATGCGCGCGGCTGGATCACGGTCTGGCCTCTGCTCCTCGCGGCGCCGGTAGCGGACGCTGTGCGGCGCTGAAGCACCGCCGAATCGACACGAGCGCGTAGGGACCGTGCGCCCCTTTTCGTAGCCCGGGTGCAGCGTAGCGGAACCCGGGATCCGGCATGCCCGATCCGCAAGGGCTTTCGGCGATGCTCGGCGCGCGCCGCCCGGTATCGTCTCGAATGCATGAGAGGACGGCGGGCGCCCGATCCCGGGTTACGCGCTGCGCGCTCCACCCGGGCTACGAAACTGAATTTCGCGACGGAAGGCACGGCGCTCGTAGGTTGGGCTGACGAAGGAAGCCCAACGCGGAATCTCAGCGCAGAGAACGACGTGTTGTCGCAGTGCCAACCCCCTGTTGGGCTTCCTTCGTCAGCCTAACCTACGGCCAGGGGAAACGTCGGCGCCGACGGTCACGATCGAATGACGGAGGCGCAGACCCAATCAATTTCTTCCTCCGTGCCCTCCGTGGCTAGATTCAGTGCATTCCAGGCAGCACAGGCGATGAACGGCTCAGAACGGCACGCGCAGGCCGACCTCGACGGCGTGCGCCGTCAGATCGTGGTAGCCGAGCAGCGTCTGGAAGGATACGAAGGCGGCGGTGCCGCTGTTCAATACGAAGCTCGACGCCACGCCGACGTTCGCGAAGTTGCGATCGGGATCGTCGAGGCCCATGCGGAAGCTCACGCCCGGCGCGTTGACGAAGCGACCCGTGATCGGATCGCCGTCGTTGTCGAACTCGTGTACGTATTCCGCCATCACCTGCGGATACCAGGTGCCCCAGGCATGCGTGCTGAGCCAGCCGAACTGCGCGCCAATCGCGCTCATCACCGAGGTGAAGGACTGATCGTCGATCTGCAGCGCGAGGCCGTTGCCCAGCGCGCCCGGTCGCGACATGCGTTCGGTGTAGCCGTCGATCTCGACTTTCGCCACGTCGGCGCGCAGGTAGGGGCTGACGGTCCACGCGCCGTGCACGGCGTCGAAGCCGAGCTTCACGCTGCCGGCGATCTCGTCGCTGTCGAGCTCCGACAGGGCGACCTGATTGGTGTCCACGGTGCCGCGCGTCGCGCCGCGCACGGCATAGGCGACGTTGCGCGCCTGCTCGTGATCGTTCTGCGTGTAGCCGCCCATCGCATCGAGATACCAGCCGCCGCCGATCGTGTAGGTCGCATAGCCGTAGCCGCCGACGCTGTCGGTGTCGAGCGAGCCGCCGCGGCGCGCGATGTCGGCTTCGGTGTTCTTGTAGCTGAAGGCGGCGCCGACGAGCAGCGCGTCGCTCAGCTGATAGTCGAGGCCGGCGGTCACGCCGTAGCCGTCGGCTTCGAAGCCGGCCTCGTTGAAGGACGGATCGCGATCGTTGTAGTCGTAGTTGCCGTTGACGAAGACGCCGAGACGCTGCGCGCCGTCCGCGCTCGCGCCGCCGCCGCTGAGCAGGCCGGCGCCGCCGCGTGCGGCGAGCGCGCCATCGAGGCCCGGCAGTGCGAGAGCCACGCGCGGGCCGCCGCCGCGCAGGGATTGCAGGCGTCCGCCGATCGCGTCCATCTGGCCGGAGGAGGCATCGACCTCGGAAGTCGCGATCGCGTTGACCTCCTCGCCGGCCACCGCCTGCAGCGCGCTCAGCGCCGCGTCGACGTCGCCGGTCGCGAGCACGGCTTCGACCATGTCGGTGCAGCGATCGGCGAGATCCCGACCGCCGGTGGTGTCCAGGATACGGCCGCGCGAAATCCCGGCCGGGCACACGTCTTCGATCAGCGCGCCGATGGCGCGCTGCGGACCGCTGCGGGAAACGTCCTGCAGCGCGCCGCCGATCGGGCTGTCGAACGCGGGGTCGTAGTCGTCGAGGCCGCTCGCGACGGCAGGTATCGCGCTCCCGCCGAGCTGCGCGCCCAGCGCCAAGCCGATGGCCAGACGAAGCGGATGGCGTAACGTCGGTTTCATGGTGCAGCCCCCCGGGCGCGGTGGCGGTGCGTACCGCCGAACTTGAAGTATTACGTGAAGTCTGTAACGGCGATCTCAATAAATCAAGTAATTAGAGGAATTCTTTAAGTCACTTCCTACGCATGTGCGGCCCAACGCGCCCACAGCGGGGGAATGCCCTGAGGCAGCCGGGGCAGCACGCCGGGCGCCGGCAGCCAGGACTCCGGGGCATGGAAATCACTGCCCGCAGACGCTTCGAGCCCGAAGCGCTGGCACAGCTTCGCCATCTCGGCGAGCGTGCCCGGCGGCTGCCGCCCGCACAGCACTTCCAGCCCGCGTCCGCCGGCGGCGACGAAGTCGGCGAGCAGCTCGCGCAGGCGCGCGTGCGTGTAGCGGTACTTCACGGGATGGGCGAGCACGGCCTGTCCGCCGTCGGCGACGATCCAGCCGACCGCCTCGGCCAGGCTCGCCCAGCCCGATCCGACGCCGGCCGTCGCGCGATCGCCGAGATACTTCACGAAAGCTTCCTCGACGCTGC
>JBFWSI010000671.1:0-2730 GCA_050248455.1 Gammaproteobacteria bacterium
CGTTCTGCGTCGTCGGCAGCAGGGCCCAGCGCGGATCATCGTAGTGATAGAGACGGTTGATCGCACGCACGAGCTGCGGGATGTCGCGGGTGCCGCCGAAGCTGGGCGTCTGCGCCATGTGTCGTGCGAGGGCTTCCATCAGCGCGACGACGTCCGGGCGCTTGATGCCGTGCTCGTGCTCCGCTTCGAAGTAGATCGCGAGCTGGTTGACGCCGGCGAAGCGCTCGGCGATGTGCGCGGCGGCGACGTTGTGCTCGCTGTCCGGAAAGAGTATCGGCGAGCCCGGCCGCGAGTCCCCGATCGGCGGCGCCCAGCCGTGATGGAGGGACCAGCCCGCGAGCAGCAGCGTCGCGAACAGCGTCACGCGGGTCGCGCGCGGTGCGACCAGCGCGAGCCCGAGCCGCCGCATCGCGCGCGCGGGCAACGGCGATCGCCGTGCCTCGCCTGCGAGACGCGGCGTCGGCAGCACCGACATCGCGAGCGGCACCAGCACGGCGACCGTCACCAGATTGCTCGCCGACCACACGGCACAGAAATACCCCATCTTCGCGATCGACGGGATCGAAGACACGGCGAGCACGAGAAGGCCGGCCGCGTCGGTGAAGATCGCAATCGAGGCCGGCACCAGCAGCTCGCCCATCGACACGCGCACGGCCGCCTCGCGATCGCGGCCGAGGCGGATCTCGTCGAAGTAGCGCTCCATCATCTGCACGCAGTGGCTCGCCGTGCGCGCCGAGATCAGGATCGGGACCACCAGCATCAAGGGATCCAGGTTGTAGCCCATGCGGCCGATGAAGCCGAGGCCCCAGGCCGCCGACAGCGCGGTGCCGAGCAGCGGCACCACGACGCCCGACAGCGAGCGGAAATGCAGCCACAGCAGCAGCACCATCGTCGCGAAGGTGACGCCGAAGATGCGCTGCAGCTCGTGCGCATGGTGATAGATCCAGCCCTTGAGCACGGGCTCGCCGGCGACGTAGAGCCGCGTCGTCCCGTCGGCCTCGACCGCGTGCTTGAGCGCCTGCAGGCGGGCATGGATTTCGCGGTAGTCGAGCCTGTCCTCGTCGAAGCCGGCGACGATCAGCGCGGCGCGCCCGTCCGTCGACAGGTAGGTGCCGTAGACGATGTCGTTGTTGAAGGCTTCCTCGCGCAGCCGCTTCAGCGCGGCGGCGTCGGTCGGCAGCTCGCGCGGAAGCACGGGATCGGAGTGGATCAGCCCGGTCTCGTCGGTGCGCACGCGGCGGATCTTCGGGTGCGCGAGGCTCGCGACCTGGTAGTGGTTCACGCCGTGGATCAGATCGACCTGATCGGTCAGGTAGCGAAGCTTGCGCAGCGTGCCGGCGGTGAAGACGTCGGCCGCGGGATCGACGACCTCGAGCGACATCGCGACGACGTTCGCCCCGCCGAAGGTGTCCTTCATGCGCTGGTAGTTGATCACGAACTCGTGCTTGGCCGGCAGCAGATCGGTGAAGCGCGAATAGATTTCGATCGAGGGAATCGACCAGGCCAGCAAGGCCGTCGGCACGACGACGATCAGGAAAGCGAGCCATTTGCGGTCCATCAGCCAGTCGGCGATGGCCTGGCCTCGGGTGTGCGGAACGGGGGGAGGGCTCAAGCGGCGGTACTTGCGGGGTGAACCAGGCCGGACATCTCAGTCCCGTGCTTGCGGCGCCGAATCGCCGAGCCTGCGAGCTCCGCGCTCGGAGCCTTGCCGGCGCGGCTTTCGAAGCGCATGGCGGCGGTCGGCCGAGCCGGCGGGAAACTCCTTCGCTAGCCGGCTCGGCGGCTGCCGGCGGACGGACGCGGGCCACCGGGCGGCAGGAAACCGCCGCCGCAGCGAGGCCGCCGCGGCACTCGCGCAGGACTCGCTGCCCGCCGAGCGGGCCGATGGCCTCACGCGCTTCCCGTCACCGCGACTTCGCACGCACGAGAACGAGCGCGACCGTCCCGTCCCGCGTTCAGGCCAGCAGGTCGCTGCGCGCCTGCTCGTTCAGGATGATGCTGTACATGAAGTCTTCGAGCTCGGGCCCGAGCGCATCGCGGGACGACACCATGCCGACGGGCCGGCCGTTCTCGACGATCGGCACGTGGCGGAACTGTCCCTCGTGCATCAGCTGCAGGGCCGCCGCGAAAGGCTGCGTCGGGTCGAGGGAAGCCGGATTGCGGGTCATGACCTCGGCGACGGGGGTCGTCGTCGGGTCGACGCCTGCCGCGACCACGCGGAACAGCGCATCGCGCTCGGTGAAGATGCCGACCAGGCGGTCGTCCTGCACCACCACGATCGCGCCGACCTGGCGTTGGTGCATCTGGCGCGCGGCCTCGGCTACCGGCATGTCCGCCGTCGCCGTGAGCAGATCCTGGTCCTGGATGATGTTGCGTATCGTGCGAGTGTGCATCGGCGTTCCCTCCGTTGTCCGGTGGCAGCGATGGCCGCTTGCGCGACCATCGGGCATGGCTGTCCTCGTTGTGGGGCCGTCACCGACAAGCATAGTGTCGACCCGGCTTTCCGGATACGGGGCAGGTGCTTTTTCAGCCTGGAAGCCCGCGGGCGGTCGCGGCGGGCACAGCGCGGTCGAGGCGCGGCTTACATGCCCACCCAGCGCAGCGAGGCCGGCAATTCCCGGAAGAACTCGACGGTGCACGAGCCCTCGTTGGCCGTGCGCGCGAACAACCAGGTGACGACGTCGGGCTCGAAGTCGTAGAGGCAGAACGCGACGCGCAAGCCCGGCGCTT
>JBFWSI010000672.1:0-2726 GCA_050248455.1 Gammaproteobacteria bacterium
CCCCGGGCCTCACCATTGCCGACGCCGAGCTCGAAGCGATCTTCGCCGAGGTCGTGCTGAGCCCGAGCTCCTTCAATCTGCAGCCGTGGCAGTTCGTCGTCGTGCGCGACGCCGCGCGCAAGCGCGAACTGCGCGGGCTGGCTTTCGGCCAGCAGCAGGTCGAGGACTGCGCCGCGGCCATCGTCGTCTGCGGCCGTCTGGACGCGCATCGCGACGCGCCGCGGATCTACAGCGACGCGCCGGCGCCGATGCGCGAGAAGTACGTGCCGATGATCGCGGCCGTCTACACCGACCAGCCCACCCTGCAGCGCGAGGAAGCGATCCGCGGCGGCGCGCTCGCCGCGATGAGCCTGATGTACGCGGCGAAGGCGCGCGGCTGGGATACGGGGCCGATGATCGGTTTCGACGCGACGAAGGTGTCGGCCTTCCTGAAGCTCGACGCGAGCGTGGTGCCGGTGATGCTCGTCGTGCTCGGCAAGGCGCTGAACGGCGTGCAACCGCAGCGGCTCTACCGGCGACCGCTGGCCGAGGTCGTGCATTACGAGACCCTGGACGGCCGCACGCCGGCCTGATCGCGCATGGGCATCCGGGACAGACTGGGCCGCAGGATGCGCCTGTGGCTCGCCGTCGCGGCGCTGGGCTGGTGCGTGTTCGTCGCGTGCCTGTTCGTCGCGCGGCCGTCGGCCGTGGTGATGATCGGATCGTTTCTCGCGACCTGCGGCGCGCTGCTCGCGATGCTCGCCTTCATCCGCTGTCCGCGCTGCGGCGCGCGGTTGTCGCAGATCGGCTTCGCGGCGGCGCTGGCGCCGTCGACGGCGCGCCGCTTCGAGCGTTGCCCGGCCTGCGCGCTGCCCCTCGACTGAACGTGGCGCAGATGCCTCGCATCCTGATCGTCGAGGACGAGCCGACCATCGCCGAGCCGCTCGTCTATGTGCTCGCGCGCGACGGCTATGCCGTCGAGACCGTCGCGCTGGGCGCGCAGGCCGTCGCGCGCGCCGCGCAGGCGCCGCCCGTCGATCTGATGGTGCTCGACGTCGGCCTGCCCGATCTCGGCGGCCTCGAGGTGTGCAGGGCCGTCCGCCGCGAGTCCGATCTGCCGATCCTCTTCCTCACCGCGCGGGGCGAGGAGATCGACCGCGTCGTCGGCCTCGAGCTCGGTGCCGACGACTACGTCGTCAAGCCGTTCAGCCCGCGCGAGGTCGTCGCGCGGATCCGCAACATCCTGCGTCGTCACGCGCCTGCGCCGGCGGCAAGCTCGGCGCCGCCCGCTTTCGTGCTCGACCGCGAGCGCGCCCAGGTCCTCTACCACGGCCGGGAGATCGCACTGACGCGCTACGAATACCTGCTCCTCGCGCTGCTCGCCGAGCGCCCCGGCAAGGTCTACACGCGGGACGAAATCATGGACGCACTATGGCCGCAGGCGAGCGGGTCGATGGACAGGACCGTCGATACGCACGTGAAGACGCTGCGCGCGAAGTTCCGCGAAGTGCGGGCCGAGACCAATCCGGTGCGCACGCATCGCGGGCTCGGCTACAGCTTCACGCCACCGGCGTGATCGGCCGCCTCTTCCTCGGCTACGTCGCGGTCCTCGCGGTCGCGGCGTGGTTCCTCGTCGGCGGCGCGCTCGAGGAAATCAAGCCCGCGATGCGGCAGTCGGCGGAAGAGACGCTGGTCGACACGGCCAACCTCCTCGCCGAGCTGGTGCACGACGACGTCGTCGCCGGCCGCTTCGACGGCGGTCGCCTGGCCCAAGCGCTGACGCAGTACGCGGCGCGCGACTTCGACGCCGACATCTATGGCGTGCGCAAGCAGCGCGCGAGCCTGCACGTCTACGTGACGGACGCGCGCGGCATCGTGCTGTTCGATTCGCAGGGCAAGGCCGTCGGCGAGGACTACTCGCGCTGGAACGACGTCTACCTCACGCTGCGCGGCCGCTACGGCGCACGCTCGACGCCCGCGGACCCGCAGGACGAGACCTCGACCGTGATGTACGTCGCCGCCCCGATCCGGCGCGACGAGGCGATCGTCGGCGTGCTCTCGGTCGGCAAGCAGAACCGCGCCGTGCAGCCCTTCATCGAGCGCAGCGAGCGCCGCATCCTCATCGGCGGCCTGGTCACCTTGCTCGGCACGGGACTGCTCGCCGTCGGGATTTCGTTCTGGCTCAGTCGCGGCGTCGGCCAGCTGGTGCGCTACGCGAACGAGGTCGGCGCCGGCCGGCGCGTCGCGCTGCCGCGGCTCGCCGGCCCCGAGCTGCGCCAGCTCGGCGCCGCGATCGATCGCATGCGCGCGCAGCTCGAAGGCAAGGCCTACGTCGAGCAGTACACGCAGATCCTCACGCACGAGCTGAAGAGCCCGCTGGCGGCGATACGCGCATCCGCCGAACTGCTCGAAGACGAGCTGCCGGCCGCCGATCGCCTGCGCTTCGCGCGCAACGTCGACGCCGAGGTCGGCCGGCTGCAGCAGATCATCGACCGCCTGCTCGGCCTCGCCCAGATCGAGAGCCGGCAGGCGCTGCAGGATCCCGCGCCGCTGTCGCCGTGCGAGCTCGTCGACTCGCTGGCCGCGACGCACGCCGCGCTGCTGGCCGAGCGTGCGCTGAGGCTCGACAACGCGATCGCGCCGGATTGCACCGTCCTTGCCGAGCGCTTCCTGCTGCGCCAGGCGCTCGACAACCTGCTGCTGAACGCCGTCGAGTTCACGCCGGCCGGCGGTCGCATCGCGTTCGC
>JBFWSI010000673.1:0-2723 GCA_050248455.1 Gammaproteobacteria bacterium
GAAGAGCCCGCTCTCGACGCCGAGGTGGCCGAGTCCCGTCGCCATCGCCCCCGCGACGTCGCGATACACCCGCTCGGCCATCGCCATCATTTTCCGTTTGTCCATCGATCGTGCCTTCGTTTTGGTGGGGTTAATCCATATGGCTGAGCGCAAATATGCTCCACTGCGTATTCGTTTACCGTCATTCCCGCGCCAGCGGGAATCCACGCCTGACGAGAAGGTCTCCATCGGGCGATTCTTCTTTTTCCGCGCTGGACGCCGGGGCAGTGCGTGGATGCCCGCTGGCGCGGGCATGACGCAGTAGCTTCCTACACGGGCATACGCCATCGAACAGCCAGTGGAGGGGATTTGCGCTCAGCCATATAGCCACGGAGGGCACGGAGAAGAAAGGAAATCGATCCGCAGCTCCGTTCGCATTCGTAGCCCGGATGAACGCAGCGAATCCGGGATCCGGCATACACGATCGGCGAAGCCTTTGGCCGGATCGCTGCGCGAGCTTTCTCGAACGCGGGAGATCCGAATGGCGCCGATCCCGGATTCGCTGCGCTCATCCGGGCTGCGAGATCGCGGCGGCTGCTGTGCCATCCCATTCTTCTCTCGGTGTCCTCCGCGGCTAGATTTCTTCTTCAATGACCCGGCGCGTCCGCAGGGCCCGGCCGCCAGCGCAGCAGCCGGCGTTCGAGGCGCGTGACGAACCCGTCGAGCAGCAGCGCGCAGAGGGTCAGCACGACGATGCCGGCGATCACTGCGTCGATGTCGAAGCTGCCTTCGGCCTGCAGGATCAGATAGCCGACACCCTGTGCCGAGCCGAGGTACTCGCCGACGACCGCGCCGACGAAGGCCATGCCGACGGCGCTGTGCAGGCTCGAGAACACCCAGGCCAGCGCCGACGGCCAGTAGACGTGGCGCAGCAGGTGGCGGCGCGTCGCGCCGAGCATGCGCGCGTTGTCGACGAGCACGGGATTGACGTCCTTCACGCCCTGGTAGACGTTGAAGAACACGATGAAGAAGACCAGCGTCACGCCGAGCGCCACCTTCGACCAGATCCCCAGGCCGAACCACATCGCGAAGATCGGCGCGAGCACCACGCGCGGCATCGCGTTGACGGCCTTGATGTAGGGATCCAGCAGCGCCGCGGCGAGGGGGCTCAGCGCGAGCCACAGCCCGAGCGCGACGCCGGCCAGCGTGCCGCCGGCGAAGGCGAGCAGCGTCTCGAGCAGGGTCACGCCAAGGTGGCGGAAGATCGACGCGTCGCCGAGCCAGCCGACGAGCACGCGGCCGACCGCGAGCGGCTGGCCGAAGAAGAACGGCGACAGCCAGCCGATGCGGGTCAGCGCATGCCACAGCACGAGCAGCGCGACGAAGAGCGCGAGCTGCCACGGCCACAGGCGGCGCGAGCGCGGCCTCACGTCGGCGAGCCCTGCCGGCTCTTTTGCACCTCGGCGCGCAGTGTCGCCCACAACCTGCGCTGCAGCTCGGCGAAGTGCGGCGCGAATCGCGCCTCGGTGACATCGCGCGGCCGCGGCAGATCGATCGCGAGCGCGGACAGCGGCCGGCTGCCGGGCCCGGCCGACATCACGATCACGCGATCGCCCAGCGCGATCGCTTCCTCCAGATCGTGCGTGACGAACAGCACCGACTTGCGGTTCGCGGCCCACAGCGCGAGCAGCTCGTTCTCCATCAGGCTGCGCGTCTGCACGTCCAGCGCGGAGAAGGGCTCGTCCATCAGGAGGATCTTCGGATCGCGGGCCAGCGTCTGCGCGAGCGCGACGCGCTTCTTCATGCCGCCCGAAAGCTGGTGCGGGTAGCGATCGCCGAAGGCGCCGAGGCCGACGCGCGCGAGCCACTCGTCGGCCTGCACCCGGGCGACGTCGCGCGCGAGGCCGCCGAACACGAGCCCGGCGGCGACGTTGTCGCGGGCCGTCGCCCACGGCAGCAGCGCATCGGCCTGGAACAGGTAACCGGCGTCGCGGTTGAGACCGGCGAGCGACTGCCCGAACACCTGCACTTCACCCGTCGCCGGTGCGGCGAGGCCGGCGACGACGTTCAGCAAGGTCGACTTGCCGCAGCCCGTCGGCCCGACGACGCAGACGAACTCGCCGTCGCCGATCTCGAGATCGACGTTCGCGATCGCGGTATAGGCCGCATCGGCGCGGCCGAAGCGCACGCTGACATCGCGCAGCGCGACGGCGATCGAATTCATGATCTCAGGGGGCGGCCGGAGCGCGATCGACGAAGTCGTTCGTCATCGCGCGCGCGGGATCGAGCTGCGCCGTGCGCATGAAGGGCTCGAAGCCTTCGAGCGCCGCCAGCACGCGCGCCGCGTCAGCGGCATCGAAGCGGCCGTCGGGCGAGACGATCGGGAGGTTCTTCGCGAGCGCCGCGACGTAGCCCGCGCGATCGCCGCCGAGAAAGGCCGGCGGCACGGCGTCGGCGATCTGCTCGGGCGTCGACGCGGCGATGTAGCGCAGCGCGCGCACGATCGCGTTCACCATCGCCTGCGTCGTCTGCGGATGAGCGCGGACGTAGTCGGCTTTCGCGTACAGGCAGGACGCGTGATACGGCCCGCCGTAGACGGCGCGTGCGCCTTCCGGCGTGCGCGTGTCGAGCACGACGTCGATGGCTCGTGCCGCCTCCAGCCGCTGGATCACGGGGTCGAGGTGCACGAGTGCGTCGATCTCGCCGCGACGCATCGCGGCGACCGCGCTCGAGCCGGCGCCGAC
>JBFWSI010000674.1:0-2721 GCA_050248455.1 Gammaproteobacteria bacterium
GCGGCCCTCGATGAAACCCTGCTGCTCGCGCGCCGCGTGGTACTCGGCGTTCTCCGACAGGTCGCCGTGGCTGCGCGCCTCGGCGATCGCCTTGATCACCCGCGGGCGGTCCTCGGACTTGAGCCGCTTCAGCTCCTCGCGCAGCAGCTCGGCGCCGCGCAACGTCATCGGGGTGCGTTTCATGCGTGGGCCTCCCCGTGCAGTTCCTGCAGGCTGTGGACTTCCACCTCGTCCATGTGGTCGAGCGCCTCGCAGGTCGCGAGCGCACCGTTCAGCGTAGTGTAATAGGTAACACGCTTGTGCACCGCCTCGCGGCGGATTTCGTTCGATTCGCGGATCGCCTGCTTGCCCTCGGTGGTGTTGACGATCAGCACGATCTCGTCGTTCTTGATCATGTCGACGATGTGCGGCCGCCCCTCGCGCACCTTGTTCGCGCGCCGGCAGGCCACGCCGCCTTCCTCGAGCGCCTTCGCGGTACCGCTCGTCGCGACGATGTCGAAGCCGCGCGCGACCAGCCGGCGCGCCACTTCGACGGCGCGCGGCTTGTCGCGCTCGCGCACCGAGATCAGGCACAGCCCGGCGCGCGGCAGCGTGACGCCCGAGGCCGACTGCGCCTTGGCATAGGCCTCGCCGAAGCTGCGGCCGGTACCCATCACCTCGCCGGTCGATTTCATCTCCGGGCCGAGGATCGGATCGGACTCGGGGAATTTCGCGAACGGGAACACCGCTTCCTTGACCGCGTAGTAGCTCGACGGCTGCGCGCCGTCGTAGCCGAGCTCGGCGAGCTTGCGCCCGGTCATCACGCGCGCGCCGATCTTCGCGAGCGGCATGCCGGTCGCCTTCGACACGAACGGCGCGGTGCGCGAGGCGCGCGGATTGACCTCGAGCACGTAGACGATGCCGTTCTGGATCGCGAACTGGATGTTCATCAGGCCGACGACGTTCAGCGCGAGCGCGAGCTTGCGGGTCTGCTCGCGCAGCTCCTCCTGCACGGCCGCCGACAGGCTGTTCGGCGGCAGGCAGCAGCCGGAGTCGCCCGAGTGCACGCCGGCCTGCTCGACGTGCTCCATGATGCCGCCGATCAGCACCTGCTCGCCGTCGCAGACCGCGTCGACGTCGACTTCGATCGCGACGTCGAGGAAGCGGTCGAGCAGCACCGGGCTGTCGTTCGAGACCTTGACCGCATCGGTCATGTACGCGCGCAGGTCCGCCTCGTTGAAGACGATCTCCATCGCGCGCCCGCCGAGCACGTACGACGGGCGCACGACCAGCGGGAAGCCGACCTCGCGCGCGAGCTGCACGGCCTGCTCCTCGTTGCGCGCGGTCGCGTTGGCCGGCTGCTTGAGGCCCAGCTGTCTGACGAGCTGCTGGAAGCGTTCGCGGTCCTCGGCGACGTCGATCGCATCGGGCGAGGTGCCGATGATCGGCGCGCCGGCCTCCTCGAGCGCGCGCGACAGCTTCAGCGGCGTCTGGCCGCCGTACTGCACGATCACGCCCTCGGGCTGCTCCTTCGCGATCACCTCGAGCACGTCCTCGAAGGTCAGCGGCTCGAAGTACAGGCGGTCGGAGGTGTCGTAGTCGGTCGAGACGGTCTCCGGGTTGCAGTTGACCATGATCGTCTCGAAGCCGTCCTCGCGCAGCGCGAGCGCGGCGTGCACGCAGCAATAGTCGAACTCGATGCCCTGGCCGATGCGGTTCGGCCCGCCGCCGAGGATCATGATCTTGCGCCGCGAGGTCGGCTCGGCCTCGCACTCCTCCTCGTAGGTGGAGTACAGGTAGGCTGTCGTGGTCGCGAACTCGGCCGCGCAGGTGTCGACGCGCTTGTAGACCGGCACGACGCCGAAGTCGCGGCGCCGGCCGCGGACCGCCTTCTCGTTGGTGCCGGTCAGCTGCGCGAGGCGGCTGTCGGAGAAGCCCTTGCGCTTCAGCTCGCGCAGGCGCTCGGCGGTCAGCGCGTAGAAACCCTGCTCGCGCACCAGCGCCTCCTCGCGCACGAGGTCCTCGATCTGCGCGAGGAACCAGCGGTCGATGTACGACAGCTCGTGGACGCGCTCGAGGTCCCAGCCGGCGCGGAACGCATCGGCGACGTACAGCAGCCGCGCCGGTCCCGGCGAGCGCAGCTCGTAGGCGAGCTGCGCGGCGGCGTCCTCGCCGGGCGGCATCGGCAGCTGCTCGCCGAGCCCGTCGAGGCCGGTCTCGAGGCCGCGCAGCGCCTTCTGCAGCGACTCCTGCAGCGTGCGGCCGATCGCCATCACCTCGCCGACCGACTTCATCTGCGTGGTCAGGCGCGTGTTCGCGTCGGGGAATTTCTCGAACGTGAAGCGCGGGATCTTGGTGACGACGTAGTCGATCGACGGCTCGAACGAAGCCGGGGTCGCACCGCCGGTGATGTCGTTCTTCAGTTCATCGAGCGTGTAGCCGACCGCGAGCTTCGCGGCGACCTTCGCGATCGGGAAGCCGGTCGCCATCGACGCGAGCGCCGAGGAGCGCGACACGCGCGGGTTCATCTCGATGATCAGCATGCGCCCGTCGAGCGGATTGACCGCGAACTGCACGTTCGAGCCGCCGGTGTCGACGCCGATCTTGCGCAGCACCGCGATCGAGGCGTCGCGCATGCGCTGGTATTCCTTGTCGGTCAGCGTCTGCGCCGGCGCCACCGTGATCGAGTCGCCGGTGTGCACGCCCATCGGGTCGAGGTTCTCGATCGAGCAGATGATGTTG
>JBFWSI010000675.1:0-2718 GCA_050248455.1 Gammaproteobacteria bacterium
TGCGCAGCGCGCGCGACTTCGGTCGCGACCGCCGCGCGCACGACGGCGGCCCAGCGCCGATCGTCGTACCAGCAGTCCGCGATCGGCAGCAGCGATAGCTTCGCGCACTCCTCGCCGAGCACGAGATCGAGCATCCGGCGCCGTTCGGCCAGCGTCCACGGATTGATCACGCTCGCTGCCTGGGTGACGCCGCCGACGACGAGCAGCACCTGCGCATGGCGCGCGCACAGCTCGCGCAGCGCATCGGCCTGGCGCTGCTGCACGGGCTGCAGCCGCGCGATGCAGACGGCGACGGCGCGCTCAGTCACCGCCCGCGGATCCGAGCGCGGCGAGCGCCTGCGCGTGGAGCTGACGATTGGCGGCGGCGATCACGCGGCCGCCGCCGCGCACGGGCCGGCCTTCCCAGTCGCTGACGATGCCGCCGGCCGCCTCGACGATCGGCATCAGCGGTGCGATGTCGTAATAGCCGAGCCCGGCTTCGACGACGAGATCGACGTGGCCCGCCGCGAGCAGGCAGTACGCGTAGCAGTCGAGGCCGAAGCGTGCGAGCCGCACGCGCGAAGCGAGGCGCTGGAACGCCGGCCATTCGACATCCGCCGCGAACATCTCGGGCGCCGTCGCAAACAGGTAGCTCGAGGCGAGCTCGGTCGTGTCGCGCGTGCGCAGTCGCGTGTGCGCGCCGGCACGCACCTGCCACGCGGCCGCGCCGCCGCCGACGAAGCTCTCGCCGACGAAGGGCTGGCTCATCAGGCCGAGCGCGGGACGATCGTGCTCGCACAGCGCGATCAGGGTGCCCCAGGTCGGCGCCCCGCAGACGAAGGCGCGCGTGCCGTCGATCGGATCGATCACCCAGCGGAATTCGCTGCTGCCGGGCGTCTCGCCGAACTCCTCGCCGAGCACGCCGTGATCCGGGTAACGCGCGAGTATCGCTTCGCGCAAGGCCTGCTCGGCACGGCGATCGGCGATCGTCACGGGATCGAAACGCTGGCCGCCCTTGTCGTCGACCGCGAGCGGCCGACGAAAGTACGGCAGGACGACGTCGCCGGCGAGGCCGCCGAGCTCGAGGAGGAAATGACGAAACTCTTCGTCGCGCGAGGGGTCCATGCGGGCGCCGTTCCGGATTCGTGGCGGGTGGCGGGCATGATGACATCGCCCGCGACGTCGCGGCAACGGCGGGTACAATGCGCTCGCCGGCGCGGAGTGCCGGACGCTTCGTGGAAGCGCTGCCCGGTGCGGAGTTTCCTCAGTGCAGGAGTATCGAAGTCATGAACCGAGTCGTGCTGTTCATCGTCACCAACCTCGCGGTCGTCGCGGTGCTGTCGCTGATCCTGACCCTGCTCGGCGTGAACAAGCCCGGCACCAACACGATGCCGTTCCTGGCGATCACGGCCTTGATCGGCATGGGCGGCTCGTTCATCTCGCTGATGCTGTCGAAGACGATGGCGAAGCGCTCGATGGGTTGCCAGGTCATCGAGCAGCCGTCGACGCCGGCCGAGCGCTGGCTGGTCGACACCGTCGCGCGCCAGGCGCGGCAGGCCGGCATCGGCATGCCGGAAGTCGCGGTGTTCGATTCGCCGACGCCGAACGCCTTCGCGACCGGCGCGGATCGCAATCACGCGCTCGTCGCCGTCAGCACCGGCCTGCTGCGTCAGATGGGCGAGGACGAAGTGGAGGCGGTGCTCGGTCACGAGGTATCGCACGTCGCGAACGGCGACATGGTGACGCTGACCCTGATCCAGGGCGTCGTGAACACCTTCGTGATGGTCTTCGCGAGCGTGCTCGCCGGCGCGCTCGATCGCGGCGATCAGCGCAACGGCTCGCGCGGCATGGGCTATCACATGGGCTACATCGTCGCGCAGACGGTGCTCGGCTTCCTCGCCTCGATGATCGTGTGCTGGTTCAGTCGCCAGCGTGAGTTCCGCGCCGATGCCGGCGGCGCCTCGCTCGCGGGCCGGCACAAGATGATCGCGGCGCTGGAGCGTCTGCAGGCCGCGCACAATCCCGCGCCGCTGCCGGGCGGCATGGCGGCCTTCGGGATCAGCGGCGGCATGCTCGGGGGCTTCGCCCACCTGTTCGCGACGCACCCGCCGCTCGAGCTGCGCATCGAAGCCCTGCGGCGAGGAGGCTGAGGAAAAGACGGTTGGGGGAGACGGCGCGCCGCGCCGTCGGCGGCGGCCTAGCCGTTCTCGTCCTGCTCCTGCTCCAGCGTGCCCGCCACGGTGAACACGCAGTTGCGCCCCGCGCGCTTGGCCCGTTGCAGCGCATGCGCGGCGGCGTCGATCAGCTGCTGGGGGCGTTGCCCGGGCGCCGGCGTGATCGTCGCGGCCCCGCAGCTCGCGGTGAGCAGGTTGTCGACGTCGGAGGCGCCGTGCATCAGCGTCAGATCGTAGATGCCGGCGCGGATCGAATCGGCGACGTCCAGCGCCGCGAGCTCCGAGGTTTCCGGCAGCAGCACCGCGAACTCCTCGCCGCCGAAGCGCACGACGACGTCGCCGGCGCGGCGCGAGTAGCCGGCGACGACCTCGGCGATGCGCACGAGGCACTTGTCGCCGGCGTGATGGCCATAGCGCTCGTTGTACTGCCGGAAGCGATCGAGATCGCAGAGCACCAGTGACAGCGGGCGCTGCTCGCGCCGCGCGCGCGACCATTCGCGATCGAGCACGCGCTCGAACACGCGGCGGTTGGCGAGATTGGTCAGCGGATCGAGATTCGACAGGT
>JBFWSI010000676.1:0-2713 GCA_050248455.1 Gammaproteobacteria bacterium
GCGTCACGCGCGTCGGCAGGCGCTCGCGCTCGGCGAGCTCGAGCACGGTGCGCCGCGTGATGCCCTGCAGGATGCCATCGGCGGGGGTCAGCAGCGTACCGCGGACATAGGCGAACAGGTTGAAGCCCGGCCCCTCGGTGACGTGGCCCTCGCGATCGAGCAGGACGACGGTGTCCGCCGCGCGGTCGTAGGCCTCGAACTGGCCGCGCACGAGATCGCCCCAGTGGAAGTTCTTGACCGTCGGATCGACGGCGCGCGCGGAGATGCGCTCGACGCTGTCGGCGACGACGAGGCGCAGGCCCGTCGCCTGCTGGTCCGGATTCGCAATCCAGACGTAGGGGATCGCATAGGCGTAGAAGCGGTTCTCGATTCGGCGCGGATCGCGCTGGCCCGCGCGCGGCACGCCGCGCGTCGCGATCGCTTCGACGTAGGCGTCGCGCAGTCCGCTGCGGCGCACGCACTCGAACAGGATCTCGCGCAACCTGCCGCGCGGCGGCGGCGCGAGCTGCAGGCAGGCGCAGCTGCGCTCGAAGCGATCGAGGTGATCCTCGAAGCGGAAGAAGCCACCCTGCCACACCGCGACGACGTCGTAGGTGCAGTCCGAGCGCGAGAAGCCCATGTCGAGCAGCGGGATCCGCGCCTCGGCGATCGGCACGTAGTCGCCTTCGACCCAGGCGCAGCCCGCCGCATATCTGTCGTCCATGTCTTCGCCCCCGGCGCCGCAGGCGCAATGTAGAGGCGGTGATTCTCACCCGTTTCGAGGAACGCAGGCGAGGGCCCGCAGGGCTTTCTTGACAGCCCGAAGCGGCGCCGCGTACGGTCCCCGGCTACGACCGTTTCCCGGTCCGTCACCGACCACACCCGCCGAGGACCCCCGATGGATTTCCAGCTGAGCGAAGACCAGCTCGCGATACGCGATGCGATCAACCGTCTGTGCGCCAAGTTCGATGCCGACTACTGGCTGCGCTGTGACAACGAAGGTCATTATCCCGAGGAGTTCGTCGCCGAGGTCGTGGCCGGCGGCTGGCTCGGCATCGCGATGCCCGAGGCCTACGGCGGATCGGGGCTCGGGATCACCGAAGGCACGATCATGATGCAGGCGATCGCCGAATCCGGCGCAGGCCTGTCCGGCGCCTCCGCGCTGCATCTCAACATCTTCGGCCTGAATCCCGTCGTCGTGTTCGGCACCGAGGAGCAGAAGCAGCGCATGCTGCCGCCGCTGATCCGCGGCGAGGACAAGGCCTGCTTCGGCGTCACCGAGCCGAACGCGGGCCTGGACACCACGCAGCTCGACACTCGCGCCGAGAAGACGGCGAACGGCTACGTCATCCACGGCGCGAAGCACTGGACCTCGATGGCGCAGCGCGCGAACAAGGTGCTGCTGCTCGCGCGCACGACGCCGAAGGATCAGTGCCGCAAGCGCACGGACGGCCTGAGCCTGTTCTACACCACGCTCGACAAGCGCTACGCCGAAGTGCGCGAGATCCCGAAGATGGGACGCAAGGCGGTGGACTCGAACGCGGTGTTCTACGACGGCATGCCGGTGGCGAAGGAAGATCTGATCGGCGAGGAAGGCCGCGGCTTCCACTACATCCTCCACGGCCTCAACCCGGAACGCATCCTGATCGCGGGCGAAGCGGTCGGCCTCGGCCGCGCGGCGCTGCGGCGCGCAGCGAACTATGCGAAGGAGCGCATCGTGTTCGGCCGCCCGATCGGCCAGAACCAGGCGATCCAGCATCCGCTCGCGCGCAACTGGGCAGAGCTCGAGGCGGCGGATCTGATGACCTACAAGGCCGCGACGCTGTACGACGCGGGCCAGGAATGCGGCTCCTTCGCCAATGCCGCGAAGTACCTCGCCGCCGAAGCGGGCTTCCGCGCCTGCGAGACGGCGGTACTGACGCACGGCGGCATGGGCTACGCGAAGGAGTACCACGTCGAGCGTTACTTCCGCGAAATCCTGATCCCGCGCATCGCGCCGGTCAGCCGCGAGATGATCCTGAACTACATCGCCGAGCGCGAGCTCGGCCTGCCGAAGTCCTACTGAGGTGGGCCACTACGATCGCGGGCTGGTGCTCGTCACCGGCGCCTTCGGCGGCCTCGGCACCGCGATCGTCGAGCGCCTGACGCGCGACGGCGCCGAGGTGCTCGCCACCGATCGGCGTGCGGAGGAAGCACCGACCTGGCTCGCCGGCTTCGATGCCGCGCAGCGCGCGCGCATCGTGGCGGTCGCGCTCGACGTCACGAAGGAAGCGGAGGTCGAGGCGCTGCGCGATCGTCTCGTGGCGCAGGGCCGCCACGTCGCCTTCCTCGTCAACAACGCGGGCGTGACCGGGACCGGCGCGCCGTGGACGATGGCGGCGAAGACCTTCGACATCGTGATGCGCGTGAACGTCATGGGCAGCTTCCTGCTCACACGCGCGTTCTGCGCGGCGATGCGCGAGCGCGGTTTCGGCCGCATCGTCAACTTCGCCTCGCTGTATGCCTACGACCCCGGTCCCGGCCAGGCGCCCTATGCCGCGGCGAAGGCGGGCGTCGTCGGCTATACGCATTCGATCGCAAAGGATCTCGCGCCCTTCGGCGTCACCTGCAACGTGATCGCGCCGGGCCTCATCTGGCACGAGCGCCTGCGGGGCGTGCTGCTCGAGGCCGAGGCCGAGGAGATGAAGCAGCGGACGGCGATGAAGCGCAGCGGCACGCCGGCCGAGATCGCGGG
>JBFWSI010000677.1:0-2706 GCA_050248455.1 Gammaproteobacteria bacterium
CGTTTCCGTTCAACGCCCACCTCGCCTTCTACGGCTCGTACTGGGCCAGCCTGATGTGGCTCGCGGTGGCTGCGGCGATGGCCGCGTCGTCGCCCGGCGGCCCGGGATCGAGAACCACACGACACTATTGATGCTCGGAAGCGGCGTGTCCGCTGCCGCGCGCTGTAGCAAGGGCGCTATAGTCCAGACACATGCAGCGCGGCTGCCAGCCCACGAAAGAGAGGTTTCCATGCGTCTCCTGTTGCTCGTGCTGCTGCTGGGGCTGTCTCACACCGCCTTCGCCGCGACGGTGGTCGGCGCCACCGTTCAGGTCAACGCGTTCGCGGGCGGGCCGGAGGAAGACCCGGGCCTGACTGATTCCAACCAGTTCTCCGGACCGCAGAGCGGGACGGTCGCCGCCATTTCCCCGCACGCGGGCGCGTCGGCAGATGCGTTCGCGGACTTCGGCGTCGTCAAAGTGTCGGGTCAGGCGAACAGCCAGTCGGGCGGATACATCGGTATCGCCAACGCCACCGGCCAGTGGACGGACATCGTCACCCTGAGCTCCGGGGCCTTCAACGGCCTGCAGGCCCGGATCACCGGCAGCGTCACCTTGCAGGGCTTCATTTCGCCGGTCGGTACCGGCCGCGGCACCATCCACATGGAATTCGACATGGGCAACGCCGGGACCTCGGTGAATGGCGCCTGGGACAACGACACCCCCGTCAATGCGACCGGATTTCCGGCGGCCGGCCTCAGCGTGCAGCCGGGCGGCACGCTGTTCTACTCGAACATCCACGAAGTCACGCTGAACATCGTGCTGGGCAATTCCTTCGTGCTGAAGGAGTCGCTCGCGCTAGGCGCCGTCAGCAAGCCCGTCTGCCAGACCTCGAACCCTGCATGCCTCGACGATGGCGGCGGTGCGGTCGACGTCGACTTCGGCCATTCGTCCTACTGGAGCGGCATCACGTCGATCAAGGTGCGCAATGCGAGCGGCATCTTCGTCGAACAGGATCTCTCGCAGTTCACGCTGAGCTCGAATTCGGGGACGGACTATTTCCAGTCCTTCGTGCCGAACCCCGTGCCGCTGCCCGCTGCCGCCTGGTTGTTCGCGCCCGCACTGAGCGTACTCGCCGCGATGCGGCGGCGTCAGCGCGGGTGGCGCGAGCAGGTTGCCTCGAAAGCGCGCGCCCGTTTTCGTGGCCCGGGTGCAGCGTAGCGGGACCCGGGACCTGGCATGCCCGATACGCAAGCGCTTTCGGCCATGCTCGGCGCGCACCGCACGAGGTCTTCTCGAACGCATGAGGCGACGGCGGGCGCCGATCCCGGGTTACGCGCTGCGCGCTCCACCCGGGCTACGAAACCGCCGTCCACGTTGATGGACTGGGGTGATGCGCGCCTCGTCACCGTTGGGCTTCCTTCGTCAGCCCAACCTACGAATCACTTCTTCTTCCGGCGCGCCTTGCGCGCTTCCAGCGTCGACTTTTCCGCCGCGAAATGCCGCATGTCGCTCGCGGGCGGCTGGTAGACGCAGCCCCAGCCCAGCTCCTCGTCCTGATCGTAGCGCTTGCCGAGCTGCCAGGCGATCTGCGCGCGCGCGAGCTCGAGCCCGAGATAGAAGGCATGCGGCGCGTCGTCGTCGACGCCGAGCAGCGGAAAGAGCTCGTAGGGATCGGTCGCGATGCGCTCGCCGTCGCGGTTGTAGACGTGGATGCCCTGCGGCGAGATCCGGATGCGGAAGTTGGGGTCCTTCACGTCGCGCGCGAAGTCCGCGATCTCGGCCGGCGTGTACGGGAAGGGCTTGCGCTCGTGCAGCGCCATCAGGCCTTCGTCGAGATGACGCGGCGGCATGCCGTCCTCGCGCGCCGCGTACATCACGCGCCGCGCATGCGCGAGCTCGCGCACGACGCTGCGACAGTGGCCGCTGACCTCCGTCGTCAGCACCGCGCTCGCCCCGAGCTCGGACACGATGCCGAGCAGCAGCGTGTTGATGCCGAGGGTATCGGCATGCGTCAGCTCGGTGAGGTTGCCGATGCCCATCATCAGCGGCGCTTCCGCGTGACGCTGCCGGATCTCGCGATAGCGCAGCACCGAGTCCGTGAAGCCGTGGTGGATCGGATCGAGGATCGGATCGGCGTAGTAGGGGCGGCCCGTCGCCGCGCAGGTCTCGATCGCGCGACTCAGCGAATCGAGATCGCGCGGCTCGCGGCCGATCAGGATCGGCGTCACCGCGGCTTCGTCGGCGATCCACAGCGTGTCCTCGCTCAGGCTGAAGAGGTAGTCCGCGCCGGCCTGCGCGCCGGCGACGAGCTCGGTTTCCTGCAGCGAGTCGACGCTGACCGCGTAGCCCGCCGCCTTCAGCGCGCGCACCGTATCGGCGAGATGCGGAAACGGCGTGTCGGGCAGGCAGCCGACGTCGATCACGTCGGCGCCGTCCGCCTTGTAGCGCGCGGCGCGCACCAGCACGTCCTCGATCGAGCGCTGCGGCGCGTCGACTATTTCGGCGAAGATCCGCACGTCGTGCCGGTCGAGGATGCGCGTGCGTCGCCGTGCACCGAAATGCTGCGGCAGATCCTTCAGCTCTTCCGGGCCGCGTTCGAAAGGCAGGCCGAAGCTCGCGCTCAAATCGTCCAGATCGCCGCGGCAGCGGCCGGGCAGGATCACGCGATCGTAGCCCGCGACCGTGTCGAGCCGGCGCTTGATGAACTCCGAGGTCATCAGCGCGGC
>JBFWSI010000678.1:0-2688 GCA_050248455.1 Gammaproteobacteria bacterium
GCTCCGGTCAGCGCCTGCTGGTCCAGCGCACCACGCCGCCGCTGAACAATCACGAGCTGTTCCGGCGCGACGGTTTCATGTGCATGTACTGCGGCACGCAGTGCACCGAGCACCAGCTCACGCGCGATCACGTCGAGCCGCTGTCGCGCGGCGGCCGCGACGTGTGGTCGAACGTGGTCGCCGCCTGCAAGAGTTGCAACACGCGCAAGGGCGGGCGCCGGCCCGAACAGGCGAACATGCCGCTGCTCGCCGTGCCCTACATCCCGAACTGGGCCGAGTTCCTGGCGCTGTCGAATCGCCGCATCCTGTCCGATCAGATGGACTTCCTGCGCACGCAGTTCAAGTCCAAGGCGCGGCTGCTCGGCTTCGCGACGCATTGAACGAACCGCGCGCCCGCGGGCGCGCAGCCGAGTAAGCAGCGAGGTCATCGATGAAGCATTCCGCATCCGGGCGCTCGCCGCTCGTCCGCCGCGTCGTGGCCTGCACGCTGCTCGCGGCGAGCGCCGCCGCCTCCGGCATCGACGCCGAGGGCAATTACGCCGTGTGGGGCGTGGGCCAGGCTTCGTGCCATCAGTTCGGGCAGGCCTATGCCGCGGACGACGTCGCCGCGTACAAGGCCTATCTCGCCGGCTACCTGACCGCATACAACACGCTGGCGAAAGACGTCTACCAGGCCACCGGCAGCAACACGCTGAAGGACAATCTCGCCGCGCTGGCGGCGCACTGCGCGAAGAATCCGATGGACAGCTACGAACGCGGCATCCAGGCCCTGCTCGAGGCGAGCGCACGGCGCAAGCCCGACGGCGGCGGCGCCTGGGGCAGGGCCGCCCCGGCGGGCCGATGAACCGGGATCCCGTCAGCGCGCGACGCAATCTCGAACGGGTCCTGCGCGAGATTGCGGCACCGATCGGCCCGCATCCGCTGCTGCGCGCCGCGCAGCCGGCGTCGCGGCCGGTGCCCGCCGCGGTGCTGGTGCCGATCACCTGCGACGAACGCGCGGAAATCCTGCTGACCGTGCGACACAGCGCGCTGCGCAGCCATCCCGGCCAGATCAGCTTCCCGGGCGGGCGCGTCGATGCGACGGACACCGACGTCGCGGCGACGGCGCTGCGCGAGGCCTGGGAGGAAGTCGGCATCGAGCCCGGCGCCGTCGAGGTGCTCGGCACGCTGCCGCCCTATCTCACGGGCACGGGCTACAGCGTCGTGCCCGTGCTCGGCCTCATTCCGTCGCGTTACGAGTATCGCCTGGCCCGCGACGAGGTCGAAGAAATCTTCCACGTGCCCTGCGAGTTCCTGTTCGAGACCGGCACTTGGGAGACCCGCGAGTACGAGGTCGAAGGCGCTCGCCGGGCCTATGCGGAAATCTGGTTCGGCCGCTATCGCATCTGGGGCGCGACGGCCGGCATGATCGTCGGACTGCGCGAACGCCTGCATCACCATCCCCTGCCCGAGGCGCCGGCGGAGGCCGGGAGGTAATTGCGCTCGCCCTTAGAATCGTTCATTATTTGACTGTTAATACAAAAGAATTCCTCACTAGGAATGTTCGTTCAAGTCGATAGGAGATAAACAATGCACAAGTCTCTCACTCTGGCGGTTCGCGCCGCGATGATCGTCGGCGCCATGGGCCTGGTCGCCGGTTGCTCGAACGTGACCCCGGAACAGCTGTCCGCGGTCGAAGCCAAGGCCAGCGAGGCGCTGTCCAAGGCGAACTCCGCTTCGACCACCGCGTCGGAAGCGATGAAGACGGCCTCGGCCGCCGCCGAAGCCGCGAAGGCTGCCCAGGCTTCCGCCGATGCGGCGATGGCCTGCTGCAACGACAACAAGTCGCGCCTGGACTCGATGTTCGAGAAGGCGATGCGCAAGTAATCGTCGACCCTTCGACGAGACGCAGAGAACCCCGCGCAAGCGGGGTTCTTTGTTTTCGGGCTCGAGGGACTCGGGGGGCGTGATCAGGGCCCGCGAGCGGCGAGCGTGCGCGGCTGGCCCGCGGCGGCGGCGCGCGGCGTCAGCGTGCCGATCACGACGGGCACCCCGTCCTTGCGATAGACGGCGCCGCGCAGCGCGGCCCAGTCGAGCCCGATGTCATGGCTGACCGACAGCGGCACGATCTTCGCCATCACCTGCGAGAATTCCGCGGCGAACTTGCCGGAGGTGACGTCTTCTTCGAGCGCGGGATGCACTTCGAGCAGCAGCTGGTTGCCCGACACGCCGAGCTTGTAGGGCTGGTTCACGATGCGCACCGTGGTGCCGACCGGCACGCTGTGGAACACGCGCTCGATGTCCTCGGGATACAGACGCATGCAGCCGTGCGTGACTCTCATGCCGATGCCGAAAGGCTTGTCGGTGCCGTGGATCAGGTAGCCGTTGAAACCGAGGCGCAGTGCGAAACGACCCAGCGGATTGTTCGGGCCGGCGGGCACGACGGCCGGCAGGATGTCGCCTTCCGCCGCGTGCTCGCGCCGTATCGAGGCCGGCGGCGTCCACGTCGGATCCTTGACCTTGCTGACGACCTTGGTCGCGCCGTGCGGCGTCGCCCAGTCCTGGCGCCCGATGCTGACGGGGTAGGTCGCGACCTCCTGCGGCTGTCCTGCGCGCGGCGGCTGGAAGTGATAGATGCGCATCTCGGCGACGTTGATCACGATGCCCGTGCGCGGCGCGTCCGGCAGCACATATTGGCTCGGGATCACG